>NZ_JBAIYV010000056.1:0-89897 GCF_036763075.1 Desulfotomaculum sp. 1211_IL3151
CCTAGTGCCTTTGTAAAAGACCTCAATAATGTTGTTGGTGTACCTGACATCAACTTTCTTTTTGACATACTCATAAGGCGTGGAATAATTCTGTTGGTCTATGGTTATGTGATAATTCAACTGCACCGTTGCTATCTTCCACTGTGCGAATTCATACGGATATTTAGGCAGTGGCCGCATGAAGGGGAGCTCTTCCTCCATGAAAACCGAATAACGGCTTCCATCCTTCTTTTGAAATGGGGCATGGTTGAATTTATCCAGTTCTCTACGGATGGCCGCATTCAGTTCGTTGATACCAAAAAATTTGCTATTGCGCAGCTTTGCTATGATATGGGAAGTCAGATTACCCACGGTACCTTCTACTGCTGCTTTATCCCGTGGAGCCAATACCCGAGCTGGGAGGAGGGCTGTGTGGTAATGATCAGCTAACTCCTGATAGGCACGGTTTGCGACAGGATCCTCATATTTCTTGTGACTTAGGATCCCCGTCTTGAGATTATCAGGAATTAAAAGTCGGCTGCTTCCCCCGAAATATTCATACATGCTGATGTTGACATTAATCCAGTCCTCTTCCTTCATAGTGAGGCATGCCTTGGCGAAACAGTACATGCTGAAAGGAAGAGCAGCAACGAACAAATAGACCTTACAACTCTTACCTAGCACTTTGTCATAGAGGGGTATAGTTGTGCCAGCCCAATCCACCATCAGCTTATCCCCAGGCTTATGCCGGATGTGCATCGTAAGTTTATTTTTGTCCACATAATCCTGATAGAGTTTACAGTACTGTGAGTACATGTAAGGTGGCTTGCCCACACTGCGGCAAGTGTCAACGTATTCTTCCCACAGAATCTTTAATGTTACACCGCTTTTTAAAAGCTCTTTGTGGATGTAAGTAAAGTCAGGGATGACAAGAACCGGTACTAACGCTTCCTCTGGGAATAGCTTTTGGCGGAGTTCCAGTTCACCTATGGAATTAAGAATGTCCTCGGGAACAGGATGCGCAACTGCTGCCTTGGTTACCTTGGACACTGTGTTTCTGGATACGTTTAGCGTATCTGCAATCCTCCGCTGGCTATACCCTTGCTGGAGCAGTTGTAAGATTTGTTTTTCTTTGGACATAAAGATGTCCCCCTCTCGAAGTATTACGGCAATATCCGCAGGATAAATTGTAATACTCTCAAAAGGTGGCTCTCAATAGCGGATTAGTCAATTGAAGCTAGTGGCTCCCTCATTCGGAAATAGTGGCTCTTCGCATCGGATTAACTGGCTCTGAGAGGCCGGAATACTCATCTTATCGAGCTTGCGATCAGGATGGTACTCAATGCCTTCAATAGAGGCTTCGGGATTGGATAATTGAGCACTTCTGATGTAACGATTCAACTTGTTGGCCTGCCGCTTACTCCACTCGGCGTCAACTAATAGGGCAAGACGTTCTTCAAAAGATAGTTTTACATACGTTTCATGATCCAATAGTTGTTCTTCCAGGGATTGTGCCATCGCTCCCATCCGCATTTGGCGAAGGGTTTCGACTGTAGATTGATTAATCATTCTTCTCACCTCCAAAGTAGGACGCCCCTCTAGTAAAGCCATAACGGCTTCCCGGGTTGGTTTCGTTTGGCGATGATTGTTGATCTACTTTATCTTGACCGGTTCTAAGTATAGTATTGATGATTTTAATACTAGGTGCGGGGGTATAGGCCAATGCACGAGAGCAAGCTCTTTCAAGGCGTGCATGTCCATAACGATCAGCCAGCCTTGTTAGACTAGCGCAGGCTTTAAATCCCTGCTCCACAACGGAGCCTGCGGCTAAAAACTGTTTAACTGTGAGAAGTGTACTTGAACCGATACTCTCAGCCCATTCCAAAAACGCTGTTTCATTGTACATCAGATATTTCTTATGATTGTCTGGCATATGCTCAACATTGACAATGGGTTCGCGATGCCGGACTGCTTCACGAGGAAAGGAAGCCACCCTGGACCCATTAAAGAATGCCTCTACGGTTCGACTCGTTAGACGAATATTGACCTCTTCGCCGATTAAATCGAAGGGAACGGAATATTTGTTTTTTCCGTCTGTTATGAGATAATCAGATTGAACTACGGCAGTGGACCATACTGCGAGTTCATACGGGGAAGCAGGCAGAGGCTTTAGAAATGGTTTCTCTTCATCCAAAAACGCCGACAGTCTGCTTCCCTCTCTTTTCTGGAATGGTTTTGCGTTGAATTCCTCCAGTTTAAGGAAGATGGCATCGTGTAATTCTTGAATGGTAAAGAATTTTTCATTTCTCAAAGCCGCACAAATCCACGTAGCTGTGTGATTCACGGTGCCTTCGACATTGGGTTTATCTTTAATATCTTCAATTGAAGATATTAAAGATTATCTTCAAAACCACATTATCTTCAAAAAACGGCGGAACTACCTTCAATTGCAAGGCAGTTCCGCCGTTTTTTGAAGATAATAAATCAGCTTAATCCGCAGTACTCAAGCAGATACTGCTCCTTGCCTTTCCAGTTTTTCTGCTTTACAACTTTTTTACCAATGGTTCCTTCAAGATCAACAGACTCTAATGCTTTTGTGATGGTTTCTTCATCCGAATAGGAATAAACACTTGTTGTTTCAATACTGCTGTGACCAAGGAAGTCTCTTATGTAAGAGATAGGAATCCCTTTTTTGTGCATAGCCATTGCAACGCTGTGCCGAAGCATATGGGCATGCAGTCCTTTCGGAAAAGCAGTATCGGCTTCATGGGCGAGTTTTCCATATTTTTTAAGAAAATAATCGACTGTTCCGGCTTTCATCTGTGTTTTCTGCGCATCATGTATGGTATAGAAAAGTAAAGACTCTATGGGACTTCCTTTATGGAAGCTTGCAAGATAGGCATCCAGATGCTTAACCGTTGATGTAAGAAGAGGGACATACCTTGTTTTATTTCCCTTGCCATGGATTCTGACCCGTACACTGGTATCGCCGCGGATGATACAGTTCAACCGTAAGTCAAGTAATTCCTGAATTCTTGCGCCTGTTTCATAAGCAAAGATCATGAAAAAACGGTCGCGCCGGCCAAGCCTTGTTGTCATATCGGGTAATGAAAATAAAAGTTTCAGCTGTTCCTGTGTCAGATACTCAACACACGGCTGCTTAAAGCCCTTAAATGCGTGGACGCTGGCAACGCCAAGGTATACCGGCATCAGTACCATATCTTCCTCACTACAGTATTTCAGGAAGGATTTAATGGCTGATAGTCTCAAGTTAAGCGTCTGCGCAGAATTCTTCCGAGTGTTCTTAAGCCACATTAGGAAATCATAAATACTGTCCCTTGAAAAACAGGAAAAATCCATCCGATCAAAGTTGATGCCTTTTTCCTCACGCAGATAATTCCGCAAAAGATTTAATGATTGCCGGTAGGATCTAGCTGTCTTGTCGCTGAAGTTCCTTTTGGTTATGAGATAATCAGTCAGAAAATCACGGAGCAACTGGTAAAAATGGATTTCATTCCTCTTCATGATGCACCTCCGGCAGGATGTCATCATTTACTGAAGAAAGCCGTTGTTCTATTTCAGGGTAAAAATCTTCCACAAGGGAAAGATAATAATCCGTACTAGCATAGTTGGAGTGCCCCATATATTCGCTCAAATAAGGATAAAGGGTGTTTATATCCTGACCTTCCTTAACCCACTGATTTAGTCGGTAAACCGCGTACCCATGCCGGAAGTCGTGAACTCTTGCCGGATTTCCTGTAATTGCACCAGATTCAGGCAGTTTATCCCAGAACTCATGGAACCAGTGGCCAATTGTTGATTTATTAAAACAGCCTCCATCCTTGTTAGGGAAAAATACCTGCCTGTTTGGAAACATTGATTCAATGATAGAATCATACTCCCTGCATACTTCCCGCAGATCCTCGCTCATATATACGACCCTGGCTTTCCAGCCTTTGGATTCCCGGACAAATAACTTTCCCGTTTTAAGATCAACATCCTCTTTTTTCAGCAGGCGTGCTTCCGAACTACGTAGCCCACAGCAGTACAGCATGCGGAAAATAACCGGTATTACATACCTTCTGGTCGGGGAAAACGGCGAAGGGGGGCAGCGATCAATAGCATGGAAAAAGGATTTCAACTCAGCGGTCGTATAAATATGGGCTTCATACTTAACCTGCCTATCTGGGATGTGACCGGGAATGACGTAAACATCATAGCCAAGCCCTTTCATGTATTTACCAAGCTGTCTTACCGGAGTAACCCTCCTTAAAAGACCGTTTGGATGCTCTCCAGGTTTTGACAGAATCCAGGCAGAGCACATTTCCCTTGTGATGGTGTTCCCTCCTGGGAACTTCTCGGCCACAAGTAAATCAAAGTGATACAGTATTCGGGCTGAAGACTGGTAAGGATAACCCAAAGCACGTTTCTGGGCGACAAACTCTTTAATGCAGGTACTAAGGAGACTTTTAAATGGATAATCCGTCATTAGAAGCACCGCCTCTCCAGGAAACCCTACCTATGACGGAAAGATTTAGTGCGCACGCCCGGAGCATAGATTCCTCCATTGACAGATAAGGCTTGTCAGATTCCCTTGAGGTATGTCCAAGTGTATCGGTAATGACCTGGTGAGGCACTTTAGCAGCCAGAAGTTTATGTACCATGGAATAACGAAAAAGGTGCACACCTCTAGCCGTACCGTTTATCGGTTTAATCCCCAAGTTGCCAAGCAGTCTGGAACATGTGGGGTAAACAGAGGTCAGTTTATTATGGGGTGCCTGTTTCCGTAAGAATATATAGGGGTAATGGTCAGCTCGTTTCGGTCTCTCGTTTAGAATGTAGTCCATCAGTGCGTTGCCCACATCTGGAAGCAGTGGCAGAACAAGAGGTTCGCCAGTCTTTTTCTGGATCAGCCTGATTTTATCATTTCGCCAGTCAATTGTCTGAAAAGTAAGATTGCAGATATCACAATCACGCAATCCCAAATGCATGGCAAGAAGGATGATTGCTTTTGTACGTTTAGGCTCTTTAGCTAGCTGTGCAACCAGCCCTGTCTGATCTTTTTCAGAAATATATGCGGCCACCGAGCCTCGCTGTACAAATACCCCCATTACAATACCGGATAAATCCTTTTTGATCAGGCCGGTTGTATGAAAGAACGCCAACAATGAACGCAGGATTGGGAGTAGGGTTGCCATGCTCCGTCTATTGCAGATGCCTGCAAACTTTGTAATAACTAGATGGATTTTTCCGGGTGAAAGAGACAGTAAATCTTTCGCTGTTTCAATTCCAGAAAACTCCACAGTTTTTCGAAATACATAATCGTGCAGGTCGATTGTGGATCTGCTGAGATTGCGCTGTTCCAGGTACTTAAGGTACTGTGAACGAATGGATTCCGCTTCTAAGCTGTGGCATCTGGCATCCCGTTTGATCATTCCCCAAAGGAAGCGCCCTGTATTTGCGACTTCGATCAGGACATGTGCTGCCTTGCGGTTAATTTTCCACTTCCATTCCTTCATAGATCCTTTATGACGTAGGTTGTTTATTTCTTGGATAAAGCATTTCATCAATGTTTCATCATATCCAAAGACACCGGCATCATAAAAATAGCGCCGTATATCCATCCAAGAATGCTTGTATTGCCCGATAGTAGAATCTGTGAGATTAAGGTATTTCATTTCAATCTCAGCCTTGACAATGAGGTGATCAATACGCACATCTGCTGCTATCGGGAACTCCCGTCCCTGAAAAAACTCATGGACTTCGGCATCATCTGGCATGGATGGTTCGTTGAACGGTATGCCGTGTTCATCTCGGGCTTGTGTAAAGGCTAATGCGTCAACCAGTTTTACACAGCGAATATGCAGTGCGTGGCGTTCCGGCGAGCCATTGTCATCTCTGATGAATTCATCATACAATTTAGCGCATGGTTCTGTAATGCCAAGCAATTTAGCACACTTTAGCATCTGGTTGAAGTAGCGACGTCTTGACTCCCAAGTTTCATTGGCAAGTTCAGATTTCAACCGCTGCAGAATAGTATTGATGATAGTTTCCAGTTTTGTCATATGTTATCCTCCTTCGAGCCTGTGTCAGGCTGTCTAAAGAATAACACTATATATGGATTATTATCTTCAGTTTCATGCTTTTGGTTGGCTGTACGCTTAAGCAGTTCTGCTGATTTTGAAGATAATGTGGTTTTGAAGATAATCCTTCGGTCGTTCCACTCGGGTAGGGATAATCGCGGTATCATAATGTGCCGCCATTTCATTGTAACTTCGGTTTAAAACAGTCTCGAAACGGGTGTTTTTAATCACCCCGGTCTTTAAATTATCGGGAATAACAATCCGTGTAACACCACCAAAATAGTTGTATGCATGAACATGGGCGGTGATCCAGTTTTCGGTAACCATACTTGGAAAAGCTTCAACATAAGCGTAGCAACTACAGGGCAATACACCAACAAATATATAAGCCTCGCTTTGTTCACCGGTTACTTTATCATAGATTGACATGGTGTTTCCGGCCCAATCCACCTCAAAAGCATCACCTGGCTTCCGCTTAATCCTCATAGTGGCTTTTGTGGCCCGAGCCCACCGTCGATAGTTATCACAAAACTGAGTGTATTGGTAGTGTGTTGCATCTTCTGAATAACACTTTTCGCAATACTCGGACCACAACAGTGTTAAAGTAACACCTGGTTTTGCCAATTCCTTATGCATCTGTGCGTAATCGGGAATTCGCTTGGCGTTTGAATCAAGCTGTGCCGGAAAAAACATCTCATAAATCATCTGATTGGACATTTCATCTGGCAATGGCCAAGAAAGACCGTGAATTGTCGCCAGCCTAAAGACTTGGCTAACCGTGTCTCGAGAGCTGCGCACGCTAGCTGCAATTTGACGTTGGCTGTAGTCTAAGCTTCGCAGTCTCAAGATCTCTCGATAATTAATCATAATTATCGTACCTCCTATAACGTTGTCACACTCAAAGTGTGCACTTTTCATTATAGGCGAGATTCTTCCGTCAATATAGAGTGGCCTTGTCGTTTTGTGATGGTGGCCTTCTTACGCCGTTTTACTGGCCTTATTTCTCCGTGATAGTGGCCTTATCTTATCGTAATATACACAAGATAGTTTAAGAATAGGCAGCCAGAAAAATAGCAACCTCAACCTTCTTATGAATACCATGAATGAAAACATTCCAATTATAATATGGACAGACAAAAGGATTACTCTGTCTGTTCTAGTCTCTTTATATAGTAGGACTTTAACATTCTTTTCTGAGTTAGAGGCTGCTGATGTAATCATCCAGATTTTCGTAACTAATGGCATATTGATCAACGTTATGACGGTCAATTTTATAGATGCCTTTTTGCTCTGACAGCGAAGCAAAGGGGTTTCCCTTAGGATCGAGAATGATAAACATTTCGCCTGCTGGTACATTGATGAAGAGGATACTACTTTTTGAATATGGTTTTAAATCATTAACAATCTTGTCGGATATTCCCCAGCCAACTCTTCCTTTCCCATTGTATTCGAGGATGTAAAAAATACCGGCTGAGTTTGTTTCAATTAGTGTTGTTGAACCTTCTACGTACCGTGGGTTTTGACCGTTGGCCCTCAGTAAGTTGAAAATCGCATCTCGGTTAAGAAGCATGTAACTCTCTCCTTTTCTTTTATATACTGTTTTCGATATGTAAAGTTTAGACGATTATGCTTTTGAATGCATCTCGGAAATTCGTCCATTCTTATCTGCCCACCCTAAAATACGTATACCATCGAAAATACACCACAGTATATTCAACTTTGATCAACGGGTACCCGATAGCCGGAGCACGTCTATTTTTTAGGTTCAAAAAGAAAATTTAAATTAGCCCACCAGTGTGCTGAAAATTGCCAAATTGCTTATTTGACAAAACCCGTTAAATGTGGTATGCATCTCGAAACAAACTTTAATGCCTTTGGGTGCTGGTGTAATGAAGTACCAGAAAACTTCTGTGGGTTCGATTGTGAAGGTTGCGAAGTGTGTGAGGAAGTAAATCGGTAGTTCACATTACAATAATAAAACGTACTAAATCCAAATTAAAAGTAACCCCACCTTCACAGTCTTGATAAAGGTGGGGTTACTCCCATTCTCAAACTATCTTGCAAAAGACAGCAAAACACATTACTTTTGAATTTTTATGCACGCAAATTATTAAAAATACGTAGCTCAGTGTTTTAAGTTATCAAATTGACTGTTTCCAGTCCAGATCTTTTTGCTTACAATCCGGAACTTTTTGATCACAGTCCAGAACTTTTTGAGAACCCACAATCTTTGAACAAAAAAATAAGTTTTATTATCCAACCTACTCCACAGTCACACTCTTCGCCAAATTCCTCGGCTTATCAACATCACACTCACGGTATACAGCCATATAGTAAGCCAACAGCTGCAATGGAATTACGGTAATAATAGGTGCCAGTACCGGGTGGGTCTTGGGAATATACAGTACTTGGTCGGCTACTTTTTCCACTTCGGTGTGGCCTTCCATGGCCAGGGCGATGACGGAGGCGTCTCTGGCTTTGACTTCTTTGATGTTGCTGACCATCTTCTCAAAGAGGCTTTGCTGGGTGGCCAGGGCAATTACTGGGATGTTCTCCACGATGAGGGCCAGGGTGCCGTGTTTTAGTTCACCGGCGGCGTAGGCTTCGGCGTGGATGTAGGAGATTTCCTTTAGTTTCAGTGAGCCTTCCAGGGCAACGGCATAGTCTAGGCCGCGGCCGATGAAGAAGGTGTTCTCAGCTTGATGATATTTATGGGCAAATTCCTTAATGGATTCAATATCATCTAGCACTTCCTGGGCCTTGGTATAGATGGCTTTGAGGTCGTCTAGTATTTCTTTAATGTTGCCGGCAGCCAGGGTGTTGCGCTCTTGGGCCAGGAAGAGGGCCAAGAGGTACATGGCCACTAGCTGGGTGGTATAGGCCTTAGTGGAGGCTACGGAGATTTCTGGGCCGGCCCAGGTGTAGATAATGTCGTCTGCTTCCCGGGCCACAGAGCTGGCAATGACGTTGGTGATGGCCACCACTCTGGCACCACGGCGGCGGGCTTCTCTGAGAGCTGCCAGGGTATCGGCTGTTTCCCCGGATTGGCTTACCACCACCACGAGGGTATCTTTATCCACTAGGGGATCACGGTAGCGGAATTCTGAGGCAATATCCACTTCCACGGGCACACGTACCAATTGTTCGATGACATATTTACCCACTATGCCAGCGTGGTAGGCCGTACCGCAGGCGGTAACGATAATGCGTTTAATATTTTGGATTTGCTGGGTGGTCATCTTTATTTCGTCCAGGATAACTTTATCACCGGCATGGGAGATCCGGCCCTTTAGGGTATCCCTTAGGGCTCGGGGCTGCTCATTGATTTCCTTGAGCATAAAGTGATCATAACCACCCTTTTCTGCCTCTTCGGCATCCCAGGTTACTTTAAAGATTTCCTTTTGGACAATATTACCGGTAACATCCCGTATAATCACTTGGTCTGCTCTTAAATCAACCACATCACCATCATTGAGCAGGTAGCAATTTCGGGTGTGCTTAAGTAAAGCTGGGATGTCCGATGCCAGCAGATTCTCGCCCTCGCCTAGGCCAACCACCAATGGCATATCTTGTCGGACGGCTATAATACGTCCTGGTTGTTCTTTGGAAATGGTCATGATGGCGTAGGAGCCTTCCAGCTGAGCTACTGTTTTGTGTACCGCCTCCAGGAGGTCTCCTTTATAAAAATGTTCGATCAGGTGTGGAATAACCTCGGTATCGGTTTCGGACTTAAAGATATGTCCCATTGAAGTTAGCCATTCCCGTAACTTCAGGTAGTTTTCAATGATGCCATTGTGCACCACTGCAATTTTACCGTCGTTGGAGGTATGGGGGTGGGCATTGACATGGCTGGGGCGTCCGTGAGTAGCCCAACGGGTATGACCAATACCAATGGTGGCATCTAAAGCCCTGCCAGCCAAGGCTTTTTCCAATTCGGCCAGACGTCCCATTCTTTTTTCAACCTTCAAACCGTCCTTATCCAAAACAGCAATGCCAGAAGAATCGTATCCTCTATATTCAAGTTTCTTTAATCCATCCAAAATAATTGGAGTTGCAGGTTTGCTGCCTACATAGCCGACTACGCCACACATAAATGTCGACCTCCTTAAATAGTCATGCCGCAACCAACCTGGTTACGGCTTCATTTCTTTTGTTTAATTTCCCCGGATAAAGACAACAAAATACCCGGGCGCAAAACATTTACAAAATGCCACCAATTGATCACCAACAAAGTTTGTACCAGAAGTTGCCTTCTGGTTTTGTTTTGCGTTACGGCTGTGACCAAGCCGGAGGGCATCCGCCGAATTTTCGATACTCCCTCTCCTCGTCAACCCTAAAGGGTTCTGGCGCTAGTGTATTTAGTTGTAGTAACCGTTATTCTGACGGCATCACCTCCCTTGCCGGGTTTAAGTTATACAATTATCCTCGTGGGCAACATTAAATGCTGCCCACAATTTCAGTCATTTTTTCCACGATACGCTGCAGTTCATCCATATCCTTGCCTTCTACCATAATCCGAACCAGGGGCTCTGTGCCGGAGGGACGGACTAGGATGCGCCCTTGACCTGCTAAATCCCGTTCAAAACGCCGAATGGCTTCGGAAATGATGGGACTGTTCATGACATAATTTTTATCCTTAACTTGCACATTTTTCAAAATCTGTGGGTATCTTTCCATTTGACCAGCCAGTTGGGCCAGGGGGTTGCCGCTTTCTTTTATCACGCTCAGCATTTGCAAGGCAGTGATTATGCCATCTCCAGTGGTATTGTGCTCCAAAAAAATAATATGGCCGGATTGCTCCCCACCGAAGCGAGCACCGGTTTCCAATAATTTTTCCAGCACATAGCGATCCCCCACCTTAGTTTCTGCCACTTCAATATCGCTTGCCTGTAGAGCCTTATGCAGGCCAAGGTTGCTCATAACAGTAACTACAGCAAGGTTCTTGCGCAATTTCTTTTTTGCTTTTAGATGCTTCGCACACATTACCATTATCTGGTCGCCATCCACCAGGTTACCCTGATGATCCACGGCCAGTACTCTGTCAGAATCCCCATCGTGGGCTAAACCAATGTCCGCCCCTTGCTTAACAACCTCTTCCATCAGGGTCTCGGGATGGGTAGAGCCGCAATCAGCATTGATGTTTACTCCATCCGGTCGATGGAAAATCGAAATAACCTCTGCTCCCAGTTCGGCATATATTCTGGGCGCAACCTGATAGGCCGCACCATTGGCACAATCCACAACGATTTTTAAGCCCGTAAGATCAGTGGCAATTGTATTTTTAGCAAAGTTAACATATTGGTCCACAGCATCTTCCACATAGTACATCCGGCCCAGGTCTCCACCGATTGGCCTGGGCAGCTCGGCCTGATCATCCAGAGCCAATTTTTCAATCTGGTCTTCCAATTCATCGGGCAGTTTGTAACCACTGGGTCCAAAAAACTTAATACCATTATCCTGCACCGGGTTGTGCGATGCTGAAATAACAACGCCAGCCCCTGCCCCTAACTTCTTTGTTAAGTAAGCAATGGCCGGTGTGGGCAATACACCCACTTTATAGACATCCACACCGATAGAGCATATTCCCGCTACCAGTGCTGCTTCCAGCATATCACCGGAAACCCTGGTATCTCGGCCAATCATAATTTTTTTGGGATGCCCCTGCTGAGTAAGGACGTACGCACCAGCCCGCCCCAATCTAAAGGCCAGTTCCGCTGTAAGCTCGGTATTAGCAACTCCGCGTACTCCATCGGTTCCGAATAATTTAGCCATTTACACTCTTTTCCCCCTATCCATTTGAGGAATTATTATACGTTCATTCATTTGGTAAGTCAATTTATAAGAATAGTATGAACAATAGCTGTTGTTGGTCCTTTATCAAATCTTGGAAAAACCACCTCCCCCTATTCCATGCCTTTATTTGTTTGCTTGGTTTCATCGGCACCCTCCGGATTATCTTTATTCGGTGTATCTTTGGGTGGTTCCGGCTCTGTTACAGGCTGTTTCGGTTTTACTTGAATGGCCACCTCAACCCTGCCTGGGATAAGATCCACTACGCCAGGGGGTAACTGCAGCGGCACATCTTTGATGGTATCTTTGGTGATGCCCTCAATATGGATGGTTTCCGTGCTAATACTCTCTAACTTATCCAAAACCGCCTCCGGTGCATATACCTGCACATTCGTGGGCTGAGCAATAACCCGCACCAGCTGAAAGTTTGCCTCGGGATTGCCTGTGTAGCTGGGCATTACGGTTAACATTCGATAAGGTAGGGACCGGGTCACAGGCACTAGTATTTTTACTTTCTCCGTTGTCGCTGTGAGCCCCGTGGGCAGGGGTACACTCTGTACTCGTTCCACATTTTGCGTGGCACCGGTTACATCTATATTAATCGTAATACTGGCTATGTTTTTTAATTGCGTGGCGGTACCGTGAACAAGCACCAGGTTGGGTTCAATGACTGGTTCTAATGCGGTATAGCCATATTGGGCCTCTCCTTTTATTGCCGCTATAATGGGCAATTGTTTATGAATCAGCCGATCGGCTTTAATTTCTACCCGCACCGGGTTTACCTGAACCACCTGTAATCCGCTTGGTGCGGTTACCTGTACCGGGCGGCTGTTGACCCCTTCCTGAAGATTACTTAAATCGACCGTGGCTTGAAAATCCTGGCTCCTTACACCGGATAACTGGATGATATTTTTCCCCTGGACACGAACCGCAACATTTTTGGGTAATTCACTGATGATTAGGTCTTGGGGTATGGTGCCCCGGGTATCTAAGGCCACACGAAATTCCTGTTCCCTGCCAGGGTTATGGACGATATTTACGTATAGCCAGAGAATAATGGCCAGTGCTAAAGATAGCAGCAACATCGTTTTGTTGCTAAGTTTAAGGCGGCGAATCATTCCCCATCCCTCCTTAATACCCCGCCCAGTGTGCTGCTAGTCTTGGGTTCCAGGGCATCCATTAATTTTTGCTTGAGGGTAGATTCGTCTAACATACGATCTAAAACGCCATCGATGGCCAAAGAAATCGTCCCGGTTTCCTCCGATACAATAATCGCCAGGGCATCCGATACCTCTGAAATACCAATTCCCGCCCGGTGGCGGGTACCCAGTTCTTTACTGATATCCGGGTTTTCAGAGAGTGGTAAAAAGCAGGCAGCCGCTACCACACGGTCACCCCGGATAACCGCAGCACCATCATGCAGGGGTGTATTCGGAATAAAAATATTAACCAAAAACTCCCCTGAAACGATGCCATCCAACTTAACTCCTGAATCGATGTGTTCTTCTAGGCCAGTAACTCTTTCAACAATAATGAGGGCACCCATTTTGTTTTTTGTCAAAACGGTAATGGCACGTACCACTTCATTGATCATCCTGCTTCTATCTGCTTCCTTCAGAGTACTCATTGATCTGGCAAAAAACTTCCCCCGTCCTAGACTTTCCAATGCCCGTCTAAGTTCTGGCTGAAAAACAATGGGCAAAGCCACCACCAGTCCGGTCATAACTTGTTGCAGCAACCAGTTTAGGGTGTTCAAATGAAACCAACTGGTAACAGTGGTTGCCACCAACAGCACCACTAAACCCTTAATCAGTTGGACAGCCCGCGTACCTTGAATAATTCGCATAAAACGGTAAAATACGTAGGTCACCAGGAGAATGTCCAAGATGCTAGTGAGATTTATAATGTCAAGATTCAGCGCCTTTAGTGATGGCAGCAACTGGCACTCCCCCTATATCTAATATTTTTTAGTATTTCTAAAATCGCTGGGCTAATCCACGAAAAAGTACACTTGATCTTTTTCGCTATTAATTTTCATTAACCTTCTGGTTGGAATAATGAATTATTTCACTACCTGCATGGGAAAAGCTTGGCTCGCTTGCCTGTGACCTAAAAAAAGCCGGGGGTTATTGCCCCCGGTTCACGGTCCTTAGGCAAAAAGTGATAATTGCTCCTCCTCGCCCAATTGTTCGATTTCAAAGGGGTCCAGGTCGTGGAATAAGGCCCGGCTGATTTCCTTTTCCTTGGTCATAACGGCAATAGAAGGATCCTTGGTGGGGCGCAGCCGACAACTATAAATAACCGGGAAATGATCCTTTAAAAACTTCCCTTCGGCATGAGCCGTCAGAGCAATGATTTGGAAACCAAGTTGTTTAGCGATAAAGAATACCGGTGCCAGCACATGGTCACTGGAGGCCTTGCCAAAGGGATTGTCCACAATGACCACCCGATGGTTCCCTTCTCCCCGGCGAATATGCTGACGCTTTTCTGCCAGATAATTGAGAATCCCCAGGAACAGGGTCATATTTTTACTCCACTTTTCCCCGCCGGACCACTTTTCCGTTCTGGGCCATTCGGTAAAGGTCGTGCTGACGTGGATATCGCTGTTGACCTTGCGGCAGCGTATTTTGATTTCCTGGCTGGAGTCAATGACTTGTAGAAGCTGCTTGGGATGCAGCCAATTTTCTATTTGTTTTTTAATCCTGGCCTCATCTTCAACACCCTGATCGGTTTTATACTTTTCCTTCTCTAATTCTTGAATCATCCACTCCAGGTGTTTGCGCAGCTTTGCTTTGCCCTCCTGCTCCTGCCAATTGGGCACAGTAAAGTCGTATATTTGCTTTCTCCGATCCTCTATTTTCACCACGGTCATTTTAGGGATGGTGAGCAGTTCTTCGCAGATACGTACTAGATGCCCATGCAGGTGGGCTACAAAATGCTGTACCTGCTGATCAAGGGTACGCAGGTGTTCCTCCAAAATATGGGTGGCGGCCCGGATACGCTCCTGGAGTTGCTCACCCCATTCCTTGATATCGGGGTAAGTGGTCTTGAGCCGGATGCCGTTTAAGGATTGCTGCCTGGTCTTTTCATCCCGAATGTCCCGGCTGCAGTAATCCTCAAAATGTTTTCTGGCCTCTGCCACTATTTTTTGCTGCTCAGCCACCCTCTTTTGGCTAAGTTCCAGTTCCTTTATTAAACCATCGGTAAATGCCAGGCGACGGTAGGGATATTCTTGCAATTCCTTTAAGCTAAGGGCATACCCTTCTATTTCATCCTGTTGGTAATGGTAAATACCCTGGGCCACTTCTAATTTTTGCTTTACTTGCTCCAACTGTTGTTGCAGGGTTAGTAATTCCCTTTTCCTCTGGCCTAATAGGCTTTCTTCAGTTGCCAAGCGGTTTTTCTCCTGGATCAATTCCTCCTGAACCCGCACCAGGTTGCTTTGGCCAAAGTCCACCACCGATACCAAACCAAATCCTGCCTGATAATGCTGTACTTCGTTATCGATGGTGGCTCCTTGAATACCCCATTGAGTATATCGGCTTTGATAGCCTTTTTCTGCTTTGTCTAATGCCGCGGCAGCTTCCTTGCTTAGTCTTGCCAACCGATCAATCTCGGCATCTCCACCGGGCGGAAACAGCATTGCTTGATCAATATTTTCGCCAAATTGGGTCAGGTGCGTATTGCTTTCCCGCGTTAATCGTGAGATTTCTTTTTCCAGGGCCTGTATTTGTCGTTCCAAGGAGGTTCTATTTTCTTGCCAGCCCGCCAGTTTAGCCGCAACCCCATATCTTTGTTCCTTTAACAATTCGAAGGATATGGCCGTGGCCTGTCCCTGAACCGGCCGTACCCTGTTGTACTCCTCTTCGGCCCGCAGTGTAATCAACGTTCGATCAATATCCCGCAATCTTTCCTGTTGACGGTCTAACTGTTGTTTTAAACCCTCTGCCTCCTGCTTTTGCCCTTGCATCTTTTCTGCCAGGGCTTGGCACCGGAAACCTGCTTGTTCCAGGAGATTCACAGCATGTACTCTTTTTTCCTCCAGCTGCTGCCACTTGATACCCTGCTGCAGCCGCCGGGATAGATGATTTTGTTCCTGTTCCAAAATTCCCTGCCGGGTAACAGCCTCCTCCAACCGCCGCTCCTGTTCCAGATACTGCTTCTCCCTGGCCTGAATTTCATCCCTCAGTCGTTGGCAGTGCCCTTTCGCCTGCTCCACCTCTTCCTTGAGGGGTTGGTAAATCCTTTGGTGATCGTATGCCTGCCAAAATTGCCGCATGCCATCCGCCAGGGCTTGCCACTGCTGTTTTCTATCCGTACAGGCTATCCTTTCAGCGGTTACTTCCGCGGCTAGCTTACTTTGTGCCCCAAGCCAGGCCTGAAAGTCCTCCTGTTGGGCAATCTTAGGCCAGCGTGCCGGGGTAACTTGGCGAAGTCGTGCTGACTCTCCGGTGGCGGCCAACTTCCTGGCCTCCTGTTCACTCAGGATAAAGATGGGGTGTGTCCAGTGATCCCCCTGCTTCTCCAACTGCTTCTGTAATTTCTCCAGCTCCCCCTGGCTTACCACCAACGAAACGGGCCAAAGGGGGTAGTGCTGGTAAAGTTGCGCCATGCTCAGTTGGCCATGCTCTTCCAGGTAGAGGGAGGCAAAGGAGGTCCCCAGTTGTAAGGAGGGGAAGGTACCCTGACTCCTTTGCAGCCATTTTTCCAGGGCGGGATCGGCTGTGAAAACGCTGTTGTCTTTATACAGATCATACAGACGCAGCATGACCCGCTCCTGTTCCAGCAATTTCTCCTGCTGCACCGTTAGCCGAGCCAGTTCCTCCTCCAGCCTGTGTTGGACCGTCGGTTGGCGCAGATAAAGGGATTGGATTTCCTGATCCTGGGGCGACAGTAAGTAAAGCCGTTCCAGCAGCATCTCTTCCTGCCTTTGTATAGCTGCCAATCGTTCCTCGGCCTGGGTTAGGTTCCTGTTGGCGGTGGTCAGTTCCTGCTGTAATTCCTTTATCAGGCTGCGCCACTGAACTTTACTTTCTTTGCCGGTTTTGATTTGTTGAATCATTTCTTGTAAATCCTGAGCCACCTGAGCCGAGCGTTCTTGCCATAAGGGTATTTGCTGGGGGACGGTTTCCCGTCGCGGGTCATCTAAAATTTCTTCCTGTATTTGCTCCAGTTGTTCTCCGATATGCTTCAAGTCCCTACTTAGACTCGCTTCTTCCACCCTGGCCCGCTGTAATTCGCCACGGCTTTGCTCCAGTTC
This sequence comes from Desulfotomaculum sp. 1211_IL3151, assembly GCF_036763075.1. Classification (NCBI taxonomy): domain Bacteria; kingdom Bacillati; phylum Bacillota; class Clostridia; order Eubacteriales; family Desulfotomaculaceae; genus Desulfotomaculum; species Desulfotomaculum sp. 1211_IL3151. The sequence continues at coordinate 17,113 of NZ_JBAIYV010000056.1, forward strand.
CTGTTCCAGGCCCTGGGCCTTTGACGAAATCTCCCTTTGCTGGGTTTCTGCCAGCCTTTGTTGCTCTACGATGGCCTCTTCCTGCCGATCGTAATGATACCTTAGCCCAGCCAATATTTGGTTTAACTCCCCGTTCAGCCGCTCAATATCCGGCGATTGTGCCAGGTTGGCCAGTTCCCACTCTAGAAAGGATAAATGCTCTTGCTTTTCCGTTCGTTGTGCCTGCAGCCGGGCAAACTGCAGGGATACCAGTTGATGATGACATTCCTGATATTCCTGGTTTTTTACCTCTTTGGCCAGACCCAGGGTGTCTAACTCCCTTTGCAATTGGGCCTGTTCCTGTTGCAGGTGAGCAATCTTGAGGGATGCTTTTTTCCGTTGGTGGTATTGCTCTCTCTCCTGTAAATCCTTTTCTGTGGCCGCCAGGTCCTGCTGCTCTGTCTCTGCCAAAGCAAATTCTTCGGCTACCCTTTGAAAAAGTCCCTTCGCCCGGGCCTTTTGGTGCAAGAGAGCTGCTTCTTCCCGGGCCAATGCCCCGTACCGCTCGATGATGCGGGTAATTTGCTCGGTCACCTGACGATATTCCTTTATTTGTTCCTGCAAGGACATATATTCCCGAAACTGATGCCGCTGGTTATCAAAGGTCTTGGCAAAATCCTTGGTGCCATTGCCAGCCATGCCCTGCTCCACCACTGGAATTAAGAGATTGTCCACCAGTTGCCCAGTGGTCTTGCAATGGTCGAAAAATTTTTCCACATCTCCTTCGGAGCTGTTGATTTTGATCATGGCTTCCCATTCCGAGCTGACAATTTGAAACTGTTTTTCCAGATACTGTTGATATTCCTGTTTGGTGGCAAAGGTTTTGGCGTTCATGGAACTGGCAGCCATTTTTTGATAATACTCTTTCATCTCGTCCCGGTTGGCCGGACGTTTCCCACTGCCATCCTGCCGCACAAAGGGCAGCAATTCAATGCGTCCCTTATCCCCGGCGGGATAATCATAGGCATAGAGCAGATATTCCAGACCTTCCTTGCCCATATAGAAAGTGATACAGGTTAGGGCATAATGCCGGGGGGAATGATCCAGCAGCCACTCTACGGCGATGTGTGCAGGTGACCCGGTCACATCCAGGGTATCCCTAACCCTGCGATCCGCCAGCACTCCGTTGGGCACCATGGCCTGAATCACACTCTGGATAAATACCGTCTTCCCGCCGCCATTTTCCAGCAAGATGGCACCGTTATGGCCATCAAACAAAAATAGTTCATCATTGTAACGCTTATTCCCCTGTTCATATTGTACGTTGGTTAAGCGAATTTTTGAGATGGCTGGCATTGCTATTCATTTCCTTTCACTTGGTCGTACTGGTACATAAAGGCCAGAATACCCCGATTGTATTCTAAATCCATAAAATAGCGCTGAATAATAATTTTAGCCTTTTCGGTCAGCACCAGCTCGTCATTGCCCTGTTCCAGTACTAAATCCTGATCCTTGAGAAACCGGATAACCCTTTTTAAAAAGCCCAGCCTGCTCTGCTGCTTACTGTCCTGACGCTTGGCCGTCTCCTTGAGATCGTCCAGGGCTTCCCAGTATTCAATGACACTGCTCCAGTTCCACTCACTTTCCTGTTCCAACTGAGCCAGTTTTTCCGGGCCGTGTTCCCTCAGGGTGTCCATGCGCTCCCGAATCTGGACGAGCCATTCCCCCAGGGGCAAAAAGTCCCTGGTCGCTTCACTGGTTTCGTAGCTATCGTAAAAGGCACCAAACAACACAATGATGCAAAAGTACATCATATAAATATCCAGGTTGGTTGCTTGATGACCAAAATATTCCCGTCGGATATAGGCATTTTTCACATGAAAGATCGACTGCCCGGATTTAGGCAGCAAAAAGAGGTGCTCCGAGGTTTTGATGATCACGCTATCCGTTTCTGCAGCAAAGGAATCGATTAAACTGCGTACTTCACTGCTGGTTAGGTAAGAGCGAAAAACCTCTTCTTCTTCGGCAACCTTCCCCCGTTGAATTAAGTGAACCAGTACCCGAAAGGCCTGTTCAATATCATCACTGTGAAATTGCATCTGGCTTCATCCTCACCTGTAAAATCATTTCTTGAATTTCATACCGTTGCGTCGGCTGCAGCAGTGACTCCTTCTCCTGTACCTCGATGGCCAAGGCTTCGGGCCAGCTGGCCATGATTTCATCCAGTAGGTTGGCAGCCCGATCCTCCCGGTTACCGGCGGCTGCCTTGACCGGTGAATATTGGTGCAGCAGGAGCCAGAAATCGTAAAAAGAGCGATGCTCTAACCAGTGCCGCCGGTCTTCTTGTTGTCCCAATGCGGCTGCTACTTCGGATAATTCTATCAGGGTGCGTTCCCCCATTAATTCTCGAATAAAGCCGGCAATGGCTTTATAGTTAGCCCGTTGGCATAAGAAAAAGGATTCTTCGTCCAGATCGGTGGCTGCCTCTGGGAAATAACCGGTCTCCCACTCTTCCTCTGCGCCGGCTTTATTGAGCCGTTGGGGAGCAAAGACTTCCAAAGGAGACCAGCTTTTTTCCAGGTGTGGTCCCAGGAATGGCCTTACCAGCCCCTGGACTGCCAGGGTTGGCAGCGGAGAGGTCATCACCCTGGAGGTAATGTCCTGGTTAAAGTTAAAGGCAGTGAGCCCCGCATGATAGAGGGATTCCCTGGCGGCCTGCATGGCCTTGCGTTTTAAACTGATGCTTTCATCCAGCAGGGTACGGTGCTGGTGATGTACCATTTCCAGTTCCTTGGCAATCTCTATGAGCAGTCCATAGGCCCGGCGCTCCTTTTCGGAATGCAGCTCATACTCAAATTTCTTTTTGGTTTCCAGCACGAAACCATGCAGTTCGTTAAATTCCTCATGTTCTCTGGCCAGCCGGGCATGAATTTCGTCCAGCATTTTCACATATTTGCTTTGTGTCTCATGGGAAATGATGTTACGCTGCACCTCATGGTTTAACTGCAGCATTTTGCGTCGCAGTTCCTCCACCGCAATACTCATCTCATCGATTTCCCTTAAAGCACCATTCAGTTCTCCCTTTTCCAACTGCTTGCGCAGCACCAGTTGATTAATGGAAAGATGAAATTCACTGTAATACTCCTTGGTGGCAAAAATCAGTTCCAATCCCCGCTCGGTTAGGCGATAATATTGGATGTTTTGGGCCAGATTGGACTCCCGCACCTCCAGCAGGGAGTAATAGATCTGCTCCCGCCGTCTGGTTTCCCAGTTATAAAAGGATTTCTCCTTCTTTTTACCCGAGGCATCCCGAAAGGTTTCGATAATTTCCCGGGCCATTTTTAAAAAACCTGCTTCATCGGAGGCAATTGGCCCTGTGGCATTTACTGCCTGTAAATATTGGGCCAAATCCCTTACCGAGGTCTGGCGTCGTCTGGTTAACATGCTCTCAAAGAAAAACAGCAGGGCTAACAGGCCCAGGCTGAACCAATCGATGGGGTTGCCCCTCTGATCCTTGCCCAATTTACGATCCAATTCATAGAGGGGTTCAAAAATCGCTAAACGATTCATTCTTTCCCGGTAGCCCCGGGTTAAATCCTTTAGTCGCTGATCCACGGGTAATTTCTCCCTATCGTTTTTATTTCTTCTGTGCTTAGGGCCTCCTGGGGCAAATAACATCCCCTTAGCAACATCTGTTGCAGTCTTTCCTGCTCCGGCAAAGAAAAATGCGGCAGAAATTGAGCCAGGGCCTCATCATTGGCCCTTTGATTATCCTTGCCCGGCTGATCAGCCTTGCTTAACAGGGCTTGGTAAAAGGGGCGGGCCAGCTGCACCGGCATCCTTTGCTGCAGGCTGTACCAGATCCCGATCCCTTCATAATCAAGGTCGCCAAAATAATGAAAAGTGTGTTGTTGACTAGGTGATAGCCCGGTCTGCTGATAAAACAAAGCCAACCCGGTAATGACGGCTTTACCCCGTCCATAGATTAACGTGGTAAAGTTTTGCTGCTGGTGAAAATCCCCAAACAGGGCGTGGAAGGCCGTCTTGTTTTCTACGATGAGATGAAGGTGCTGTTGTCTGCCGGTTCGCCAAAGATCCGGCTGCAAGGCCCAGACCAGGGGCTCCGGAGCAGGACAGATACCCAGCAACTTATCTCCCAAGCCAAGCCGCTCTAAAAGCTCCTTGCCCCCAGATTCGTCGTACCATTTCTCATCTCCCATAATCTGATACGAACGTTCCGGTGCCGGTACCAAGTCCCCTGGCAAGCCATACTCCTTCAAATAGACATCTACCTTTTCCACCCAGGGCAGGTCCTGTTGCCAACCCTTCGGACCGCTTTTATAATAAAAATCCAGTTTTATCGCAGGATGTAATCGTAGGCGTAAACGCTGCAGTTCCCGGTAAAAATCTTGATGCAGGGCCGTCTGGCCAATGTGATATCGATAGGCCAAGGCTGGGGTCTTATGGTTATAGCCCCGGGTCTTCACTGGTATCAATAGTCCCGCTGCCTCTAACTTCTCTACGGTATGAGCAAAGGCGGGGTATTCCACCGAGGCATCAAAAAGGTTTTGCAGTGTAGACAAATCGACGGTCTTCTTTTTATATTCCTGTAAAAATTGATAAAGCCTTTGCCAAACCTGTGCATTCAGCTTACTCACCACCCTGAAATTAATTCGCAAGTTATTTCTATTTTCTAGGTGCAAGAAACATATTCCTACAATTTTTTTGTTATATTTACTGGTAATTGAGGATTCGGTTACCTGTGCTATAATACAAAATAAAAAGGAGCGTCACTTGCTGCTTAATCGTCGTTGCGATTCCCATGTTAGCTAACGTTTCACATTTCCATTATCATCTGGGTAACGTTTTTGACCGTTTACCGTCCTACTATTAAGGAAAAATCAGACACGCCTTCAGACCTTTGCCGATAACCGTTCATATTAAGTGGAGGTGAAAACTCAAAAGGAAAAAGGAGGAATGAAAGAAGTGTTGAACTATAAAAAGCCAAGTTTTTGGGTGATTATCTTCTCCATCATCCTCGTATTCGCAGTGGGGATGGAATGGCTGGTTCATCCAAAGGATAAAGAGGCAGATGAATTAGAACAAATTACTCGTTTTGCCCGGGAAGTGATTAACAGGGATATCGCAAATTATGAAGCAAACCCGGCCGTGAACATTATCGACAGTAAGATAACCCGCCTGGAGTTGGTGAAAACCTTTGACAAATTGGCCGATACACCGATTGACGTATATGCACTGGAATACCGCCTACTTCCTAAGGATTTGGCTAAAGTGGCATTGGCCGGCGGCATACAGGTCGATGAACTTGGTTGGCTCAAGGAAACTAGCAGCATGGGCAAGCCACTCCTGGTTTTATCCCGAAAGAACGGTTCTGTAGAACAGATTGGAATTCTCTGGACCGTAGGAGTGAATGAGGATGGTGGTTTGGAGCCATCCATAAAAGCCCTACTAAAAAAATAAAGCTGAAAGGTCAGATACCTCGCAGGACAACGTTCGAACCCAGTCATTCATTATTTCTTCTGACACATTCTCTTCCGTAATATTGGCAACAACAGCTTGTGTTCCAGCCCTTTCAACAGCCACTTTAAGAGCTAACCGTTTATTCTCCTTCTCTGCCGTTGCAAGCTAGACCCCTGATTTTATTCGCATCTTTTCTCAGCACAAAATTTTAATTTTAGCATTTATGGAAATCCGACAAATTTGCCTAAAAACACTAGCAAATTCTATTTAGCAGGAACGTTTTTGACATTTTATCGTCCTTATATAATATAGGTTATCAAATATTTCTATAAGGGGTAAATGATCGTGAAAAGGATTATTTTGCTTTGTTTTTCTTTATTGCTTATCACAAGTTTTTCCCACTCCATGGCCCATGGCAATCCTGCTAATGAGGAATCCCCCATCGGGAAAGTTTCCGGCAAGGTATTGTTTGTGCCTTTGGATGAAAGGCCAGTCAGTTTGGATTATGTAACCCAAACCATTGGCGGGACCGGGGTAGAGGTAATTACACCGCCTAGGGAATTACTGCCCAATAAAAAAAATGCCGCGAATACGGACAGGCTTTGGCAGTGGGTCTTGGAACAGTGTCCCCAGGTAGACTATCTGGTAATGGCCAGTGATAACATGATTTACGGGGGGCTTATTCCCTCCCGCATCCACTCCCTTGATATCCAAACCCTAACCAACCGAGTGGCTAATTTCTCCAAAATCAAGAAAATCAATCCCAAGGCAAAGGTTTATATTTTCACTACGATTATGCGTTCTCCCAGGGAAAGTGGCAGCACCGAAGAACCGGATTATTACCTTACTTATGGCAGCAAACTATTTCAGTACAGCGCTTTGCTGGACCGAGCGGATTTGGGAGCGCTAACTCCGGCGGAAGAGAAAAGGTTTGCTCAACTGCAGGCGGACATACCCCAAGCCATCCGCAGTGATTGGTTTAACCGCAGGGCCAGAAACCTGAATGTTACCAAGCAATTAATCAGCCTTAACAAAAAGGGTATCATCGACTACATGGCCCTCACCCGGGATGATTGTGCCGTTCATTGCGCCAGTCACCATGACTTCCGCAGGCTACAGGGTGCCTTTACGGGAATGCCCCAGAGTCAATTTATTACCTTCCCCGGAGCCGATGAACTGGGCATGGTATTGCTGACCAGGGTAACCAATGAGTTAGCCGGGGTCAAGCCAAAGGTATATATTCAATATGCACCAGGGGCTGGGGGCAACACTCTGCCCGGTTATGAAGACCAACCTTTAGCGGTCACCGTTCAGGATCACATTGTTGCTGCCGGTGGCATCACCGTGGCCAAACCTGCCGAAGCCGACCTGATCCTCGGTGTCAATAGCCCGGAGAATGGTGTCACCAAAGAGGCGGCTACTGCCCACAATGTGATCCAAAACAGGCCCGGCACGGTAAAATTTGTAGAAACCCTGCAAGGCTTTCTACAGCAAAACAAAAAAATTGCCGTTGCTGACATTGCCTTTTCCAACGGGGCGGATAATACCTTCATGGCCCTGCTGGAAAAGGAAGAAATGCTGCCCTATCTTAAGGCCTACTCTGGCTGGAACACCTGCAGCAACAGTGTCGGCTATACCCTGGGTCAAGGCATGCTGGCAGATTATATGGATATCGAGCTGCAGCAAAGGCTCCTGACCATTCGATATTTGGATGACTGGGCTTATCAGGCGAATATTCGTCAAGCCGTTGAAAGGGAAGTCCTTTCCCCCTTGGGCTATGGCCAAAATAATTTAGGCCCACTGGAAGCAAGGGTAAAGGACGAAATTAAAACCCGGCTCCAGACCTTTGCCGATAACCATAACTTAAACGTTAAGGTACAAGATGTTTCTTTGCCCTGGCATCGAGCCTTTAATATTAAGGTTGAGGTGGAAATTTAAAGGGAGTGTCGCCTGCTGCTTAATCAAGCAGCAGGCGACACTCCTCTTCTTAATTATTTAAAAATTAATCGCTATCGCCATACCCAATCACTACTGATTGGCCGGTCAAAGCATCAATATATGTGACACCCGCTTGAGGTTTTGGCATATAAACCAGATACGGGGCTGGTGCCCTCTGCCCGAGCCATTCCGGCCAGAAATAGGTCAAGGCTAGGGGGTGGGTTTTTAGATACTCAGCTTTAGCAACTTCAGCGGTGACAATCCCTTGCTTATCCGGCAGCCTTACAGAAGGATCCAAACCACCTTTGGCATATCCTACTACCTCACCCGTTAAATTATTGATCGAAACAAAATAGCCCCCATCACTGACTGGAATTCCCTGATATAGGGGGTAAAACGAAAAATGACTGACTGGCTCCGGCAGCTCTTCTTTGTTCTTTCGTTTCGGATCAAACCAGGCGATCGTATCAAAATCATAGGATACTAAATCCATTTCGGTTGAACCGGCAGCCAAATACCTTTGTATAAATTGCAGGGCTCTTTGCCGAATTAACTCTTTGGAAACCCTCTCTTCTTTAACTGCCTTTGAGTGATCTTGCACGCTTAAACGCAAAACTTCTCCGCTATCCGCAACAGTCTGTAGGTGTACATACTTAATGTTGTTTCCGTCCTCGGGCTCATTGGCAGTGCTCCAGGAAAAGTCTTTATATTTCGTAGCTCCTTGGAAAGTATCTTTATGTTCATGAATATGATTAAACGCCATCGTTCCCATGTCCATCTTAAATTCTTCGACCAGTACTTTAGCCGCTTCTTCCTTGGTCTGTGCCAAAAGTTGCTTCCCTGCACCAATCAATTGCACCCTCTCCGATTGGCTGGCCAAATTCCCCATTTCCTGTATAGGTTCACCGGATAAGGCATCAATCGAACTGGCATGCACCGGCGCATACATAAGAACGGGACGAGTCTCCCTTGATTCGCCCCTCATGCCGAATTGCAAGGGTTGACACTGTATGTAGTTCAGTTTCATTTGTATCATTTGGTTAAATATATCCGTGGCTTCTTGCTGGCTGATGGCTTTGGCCGGGTCTGGAAAGACACCGGTATCTAAATTGTCCATTTTTTGTCGGTAATAACCGGTTATATGCCCAGCGGCATCCACGTCTACCCTTAGTGCTTGATTCAAAAAGGGTATCCCATTCACTAAATAATCAAAGCTTATCGTCCTTGCACTCCACCGTATTTCTTTACCCTCACTATCACTACTTGAACTACCACTATAGCCTAATTGCTCATTCATTTGGTAGAGGTCTGCCTTGTCCCCCAGAACCCTCTTAATAAATTGAGCTGCCTGCTGCTTGGCTAATTCCTGTGACGGCAGTTTTTCCGTGGCCCACTCAGGAATTGACATGTCAAACGTACAGAGTTCATCGCTGTTGGCAGCAAAGGTTAATCTGGCACTGGCTGCATCGATACCGGAGCTTCCCGGCGGAAGTTCTTGATAAAAGTGCCATATCCAAATGCTGTCTGTTTCAGAGTTTCCTACAAATTGAAGGGTTAGTTTTTTCAGCTCCGGCAGTATCTGATAATATTTTTCCAGCATCCTCTGTTGTGAATCTGTTAACTCAACCCCCGTGGCAATAGTTGCCTCCTTCGAATCAGCTTCAGTTTTTGCTATCTGGTTCGTTTGTTCCATCCTTTCCGGCACGGCAACTTGGCTACTTTCACTTGCCGTCGCCATAGAGGTCATCAGCAGACCCATGGCCAGAACAACTCCGGCTACCATATGCTTAGTCAATTTCGTTTCCCTCCATGTTTTTATACCATTATAACCCATCAAGGAATAACCTTTAATGATTTTTATAGGCTTTCTTGTTGTAAAATTTTAAGTAACCCCAAAATTCCCTTTCGCTCGGTGCTAACAATCATTCCTTCCGCATTGGAATCTACCGCAAATGATAGAAGTTTATTGTCATCCCCTTCAAAATTGATTTGAAAATCTACAAGAGGTTTTTCCTCTCTTTCGTCTAAGTAATGATTAAATATAAATTTTTGGGAGGTATTGCTTTATGAAGAGAAACTTCTTACTTATTCTTTTGGGTTTCTTAATGGTAGTTTTCCCATTTAGCACTCAAGCACTGGCAGCGGATCAGACAGTTACGGTAAATCCCTTGCCCTTGAAATTTTTTATTAACGGCAGTGAGAAAACCCCCACGGAGGGACAACCCTCCTTTATCCATCAGGGTACCACCTATGTGCCCCTGCGTTTTGTGACAGAATCCTTAGGCCAGTCGGTAAAATGGGATGGCGATACTTTAACGGTGTGGATTGGTGAAACACCGGCCATGGCCAAGCAAAAAATTGTGGTTGGCTGCGACCCTACCTTCCCACCCTTTGAGTCTTTGGAACCAAACAATAAATATATCGGTTTTGATATTGACCTAATGCAAGCTGTCGCTAGGGCTGAGGGCCTGGAGGTAGAATTTAAAAATGTTTCCTTTGATCAACTTTTTTCATCTTTGCTGGCTGATCAAGTGGATGCCGTGATTTCTGGTATCAGCATCACCGAGGAACGAAAAAAGCGGTTTTTATTTTCCCAGCCCTACTTTACTTACGGGCAAGTCATTGCTGTAAAATCCAATAACAGCAGTATAAACAAACTATCTGATTTGGCCGGTAAAAGCGTTGCTGTACAAGGTGGTTCCTATGCCTCTGGTCTAGTTGAACAACAGGTCTCGGCTAAGCTGCACCCCTTTGACACCGTTGAACAGGTCCTGACAGAATTAAAAAAAGGACAAGTAGATGCCGCCATCTGCGACTTCCCCTCCGCTAGCACATATATTCGTACCAACAATGACATCAAGTTGTTAGGTGAATTGATTTCCCCAGAGGAAATGGGCATTGCTGTGGCTCAAAACAAACCTGAACTACTGAACCAGATTAACAACGGTTTACAAAAAATCATAGAAAGCGGCGAGTATGCAAAAATTTATCAGCAGTGGTTTGGCGATAACACATGGCACACTGCTTCATAGTTATTCAACCATGGTGCCAGGGCACCATGGTTGAATAGTAGGAGGTATTTGTATATGAAAAGAATCGGTTGGGCTTTATTTGCGACAGTATTTATATTCTTTCTATCGCTCATCGTCATTGCTCCCATCATTTCAAATATTGGATACAGTTCGGTAGAAGGTTCCTATCATGCTGCAACACATGCCATTTTAATTTCGCTACTATTTACGGTCATCGTTTGTACAATGATGATTATGGAAGAAATTAATCTGATTAAAGAAAAATTAAACGGGGATAAAAAAGTATAGATTTATCCTCTAGTTAATAATGTGAGAAGGTGATCGGGAAGGAGGTTAATAATGAGGAAACCCTTGGTCTTTGTGTTAATGCTTTTTATGGCACTCGTACTTGTTTCTTGTACAAAGGTTGCAGACACACCGCAACCCACGGTTTCTCCATCAAAAGATGCAACGGTTAATAATGCAAACCTTATGAGTGATACTGCTGGGAAATTAGGAATTACGCATCAAAACTATCCGAAAATGGATGGCTCTACCTCAACGCTTTCAATTGTTCGGGCCATCAATAAAGCGCTCTATCAGTATTATGAAAATGACAATTTTCCTGAAACAGCAGCAAAAACAGTCCCTTCCTATCAAGCACTGATAAACGGTGAAGTGGATATGATCATTGTACCCTATGCCTCTTCGGATGTTCTGGACCTTGCAAAGGACAAGGGCGTAGAACTTGAATTTTTCCCAATAGCCGCCGAGGCACTGGTATTTATCACCCCCATCGAAAACGAGACGGAAAATATAACACTAGAGCAGTTGCGCAGCATATACCTCGATTATGGCATAACGAATTGGACTGAGTTAGGTGGCCCTAACCGTGCGCTTGTGCCAATTTGTAGAAATTCGGACAGCGGCAGCCAATCACAGATGGATAACCTTGTTTTAAACGGTAAGAAAATGCACTCCGCCATACAGAAAAACTATGTGGAGCTAACCATGGAGGGTATGCTGGAACAAGTGGCTTTTTACCATAATGGCGGATTGAATGGCAGCCCCACAGACAGCTATGCACTTGGCTATACTCTATACACTTATTTAAAAAGCATGGGGGAAGTTACAGGGATCGATGAAAGGTTGAAGATCCTCGCATTTGAGGGTTTCGTTCCCACGGAGGAAAGCCTGGCAGATGGTTCATATTCTCTTACGGATGGTTATTATGCGGTGGTGCGCAAGGATTTGCCGAAAAACCACAGTGCCAGGATTATCATCAACTGGCTGAAAAGTGATGATGGAAAGGCTGTTATAAAAGGACTGGGGCTTATTCCTTATGAATAATACTCTAAAAAGATTAATTTTATTTTTTATCACTGTGGTATTTTCCTCCATAATCTTACAATATGCATATAGTTATTTTTTTGCAGATGGATTCATTGCACGTACGCTAATCTTTATATTTGTTTCTGCTATATCTTATAAATACATTATTTACAAGAAAATGTAAAAAATATATTTATGAGTTGCTGAACATTATTCTTATATTGCATCACCGTGGATTTCTGTGAACCATGTAGGGGGACGACTCTGTCCACCCGTTTTGGGGCAACGATACATTCCTTATACATAATGCAACACTTGCTAACGGCAATAACAAAAATAACAATAAGCCCTTGTCTTTGCCAACAGGCAAAACAAGGGCTTTGATTAGCTGTTTACTTTGGTTTCTGGCAGTAGACCATAGGCCATACTGTCGGCTAGGGCCTGCCAGCTTGCTTCTATGATGTTAGTGGAAACACCGACGGTGCCCCAGTTCTTTTTGCCGTTGCCGGTTTCGATAAGCACGCGAACCTGGGCTTCGGTTCCTGCTTTTTCTTCCAAAACCCGAACCTTGTAATCGGATAAACGCATGCCAGCCACTTCCGGATAGAAGGTTTCCAGCGCTTTTCTTAGGGCGTTATCCAGAGCGTTTACCGGGCCATTACCCTCGGCTGCGGTATGGACAATTTCTTCCCCGACCCTCAGCTTAATAACCGCCTCTGAATGAATGGGGTTTTGTTCCCGCATCTCTAGAATCAGCCTCATGCTTTCCATTTGGAAGGGTTCTTGGTAGCCGTTGATGGCCTTGCGGAGCATTAGTTCCAGAGACCCCTCGGCTGCTTCAAACTGGTAGCCTTTGTGCTCCATGTTTTTCAATTGCTCCAGGACCTGCCGCCCTTCTGGGCTGCCTTTGTCCAGTTGGAGTTCTTTATATTTATAGAGGAGGTTGGAGATCCCGGCCAGCTCAGACATCAGCACTCGTCTTACATTGCCCACCAGTTCGGGAGCCATATGCTCGTAGGTGCCTGGTTCCTTCATTAAGGCACTGACATGGATGCCCCCCTTATGGGCAAAGGCGCTCTCACCCACAAAGGGTTGATTCGCCACTGGGTTTAAGTTTGCCAGTTCGTAGACATAGCGTGAGAGTTCGGTCAGGTAGGCTAGATTAGCCGCCGGAATGGTGGTACAACCCATTTTTAAGCTAAGGTTTGGTACGATGGAGCAAAGATTGGCATTGCCGCATCTCTCCCCGATGCCGTTAATGGTTCCCTGCACCTGGGTGACACCAGCCTGCACCGCCATGATGCTATTGGCCACGGCCATTTCCCCATCATTGTGTGCATGGATGCCCAATTCCACTCCCGGTAACTCCCGGGCCACATGGGTTACAGCTTGCTGGATTTCATGTGGCATGTTACCTCCATTGGTATCACAGAGGATCACTGCATCTGCTCCGCCTTGGACGGCTGCCCTTAGGACCTGTAAAGCGTATTCTTGATTGGCCTTGTAACCATCGAAAAAATGTTCCGCGTCAAAGAATACGGTAAGTCCTTTACCCTTTAGGAAAGCCACTGATCCCTGTACAATGCGTAGGTTTTCCTCCAGGGTAGTATTAAGGGCTTTGATTACATGGAAATCCCAGGATTTACCAAAAATAGTTGCTACTTGAACGCCGGCGTCTAACAAACCATTTAGATTGGTGTCTTGCTCAGGTTCCACACCTGGTTTGCAGGTGCTGCCAAAGGCTGTGACTTGAGCATTCTTTAAATGGTGGTGTTTGATAAGATGAAAGAATTCCATATCCTTAGGGTTGGATCCCGGCCAACCCCCTTCGATATAATGGAAACCCATATCATCTAGCCTTAGGGCTATTTTAACCTTGTCTTCTGCCGAAAGGCTTACGCCTTCACCCTGGGTACCGTCCCGTAGTGTGGTGTCGTATATTTTAACTGTCTTTAAATCCCCAATTCAAACCACCTCATTGTTTCTCATACTGCATTTCTTTAGGGTCCGGCATGAGCTCTGGGCCGTGCCCAAGACTCATGGCTTGACCCCATATTCTTACCCTAAAGCTTTTATTATAGCATCGGTCATTTCCACTGTGCCCAACTGAGTTTTGTCTGGCTGCATGATATCTCCGGTGCGGTAGCCTTGGGCTAATACCTGATTCACGGCCTGCTCAATGGCTGCTGCTTCGGTGTCTAAACCAAAGGTAACGCGCAGCATCATGGCGGCGGATAGGATGGTGGCAATGGGGTTCGCTAAGTTCTGGCCGGCAATATCCGGAGCCGAACCGTGAATGGGTTCAAAAAGGGCCACTTCTCCGCCCAGGCTGGCAGAGGGAAGCATCCCGATGGAACCGGTAAGCTGGGAAGCTAAATCTGTCAGGATATCACCGAACATGTTCTCTGTAACCATGACATCAAATTGCTTGGGATTACGTACCAACTGCATGGCACAGTTATCCACATACATATGGCTCAATTCAACATCGGGATATTCCTCGGCTAGCTTTATCACTACTTCCCGCCACAGTTTAGAACTTTCTAATACGTTGGCCTTATCCACCGACATTAGTTTTTTGTTTCTTTTTCTGGCCATTTCAAAGCCTAAACGGGCTACCCTTTCAACTTCTTGGGTGGTATATTCTAAGGTTTCGACTGCCTTTTGTCCGCCATCGGGCAAATTTTCCCGGTGTTTCTCGCCAAAATATAGGCCGCCGGTTAATTCCCGGATAATCATAACATCCAAGCCGGAAACCAATTCTTCCTTCAAGGGGGAAGCCTCAGCCAGGGCGGGGTTCACCACCGCGGGCCGTAAATTGGCATAGAGGCCTAATTTCTTACGGAGGGGTAACAGGGCACCCCTTTCTGGTCTTAGCTGGGGCTCCAGATTATCCCACTTAGGTCCTCCCACTGCCCCCAAAAGCACCGCATCACTATTGCGGCAAAGCTCCAGGGTTTCCTCCGGCAGTGGGTGCCCAGTGGCATCATAGGCTGCTCCGCCAATGAGGGCAGTTTTAAATTCAAACTGCCGCTGGTATTTCTCCCCGATGACTTGTAAAACCCGAACAGCCTGGGGAACAATTTCCGGCCCGATACCATCACCGGGCAGCAGTGCTATTTTATACATCCTGGCTCACCCGCCCTTTAACATAGCCGATGAGTCCGCCGGCATCAATAATTTGTCTCATAAAATCTGGAATGGGCACTGCTTGATAGGTCTTACCCGTGGTTTGGTTAACAATGGCACCACTGCCTACATCAACGGAAATAACATCTCCCTCATTGACTTCGTCAGCGGCCTCCGGGCATTCCAAGATGGGTAAACCAATGTTAAAGGCGTTGCGATAAAAAATCCTGGCAAAGGATTTTGCCACAACGCAGGAAACCCCCGCAGCCTTAATGGCAATGGGAGCATGCTCCCGGGAACTGCCGCAGCCAAAGTTTTTCCCGGCCAACATGATATCGCCGGTGTTTACCTTGGCGGCAAAGGTAGGATCTCCGTCTTCCATACAGTGCTTCGCCAGCTCAACTGGATCAGAGGTGTTTAAGTAACGTGCTGCAATAATGACATCTGTGTCCACGTCGTTGCCAAATTTCCATACTTTACCTTGTAAGCTCATTTACAGCACCTCCCCAGGGTGAGAAATATGACCAGTAACTGCGCTGGCTGCGGTCACAGCAGGGTTCGCCAAATAAACTTCACTTTCTGGATGGCCCATGCGACCTACGAAGTTGCGGTTAGTGGTAGAAATGCAACGTTCACCCTTGGCTAAGATACCCATATGACCTCCCAGGCAGGGACCACAGGTGGGGGTGCTGACCACAGCCCCGGCATCCAGGAAGATTTCAAAGAGACCTTCCCGCATGGCCTGACGATAGATTTCCTGGGTACCAGGAATAATAACCAATCTAACCCGTTTATGAACCTTTTTCCCCTGGAGGACCTCTGCTGCCAGCCGC
The DNA here is from genome assembly GCF_036763075.1 of Desulfotomaculum sp. 1211_IL3151. Lineage (NCBI taxonomy): Bacteria > Bacillati > Bacillota > Clostridia > Eubacteriales > Desulfotomaculaceae > Desulfotomaculum > Desulfotomaculum sp. 1211_IL3151. Next base: position 32,816 of record NZ_JBAIYV010000056.1, read on the forward strand.
AAATCTTCCATGCGACCGTTGGTGCAGGAGCCAATGACCGCCTGATCGATATCCACATGGCCGGCTTGACTGACGGGCCGAGCATTTTCAGGCAGGTGGGGAAAGGCCACCTGGGGTTCAATATCCGCCACGTTAAATTCAAAGACCTCTGAGTACTGTGCAGCCGGGTCACTGGTAAAGAAGGTATAGGGCCGTTTCGTCCGTCCTTCCACATACTGCCGGGTGATTTCGTCCGGTTGGATAATCCCATTTTTACCCCCGGCTTCAATGGCCATGTTGCACATGGTTAGGCGACCATCCATGGATAACTGGCGGATGGCTTCGCCGCAGAATTCCATGGCTTTATATAGGGCACCATCCACGCCTATTTTACCGATGGTGTAGAGGATTAAATCCTTGCCGCCAACATAGTTACTTAACTTTCCGTTAAAGACAAACTTCATTGACTCCGGCACTTTAAACCAGGTTTCACCCAGGGCCATGGCAGCGGCCAAGTCTGTGCTGCCTACCCCGGTGGCAAAGGCTCCCAATGCCCCATAGGTGCAGGTGTGGGAATCGGCCCCGATAATGACGTCGCCGGGTCCCACCAAGCCCTGTTCAGGCAGTAGACAGTGTTCAATCCCCATACGTCCAACTTCAAAATAGTTTGTCAGTTCCTGGGCATGGGCAAAGTCCCGTACCAGCTTTGCCTGTTCGGCAGACTTAATGTCTTTGTTGGGTGTGAAGTGGTCCGGCACTAACGCCACTCTGTCTTTATCCCAAACTTTTGCCCGGCCAATCTTAGCAAATTCCTTGATGGCTACCGGTCCCGTAATGTCGTTTGCCAAAACCAGATCAACCTTCGCATTGATTAGTTCTCCAGGTTTTACCCCTTCTTTGCCTGCTGCTGCAGCCAATACTTTTTCCGTTATTGTCATTGGCACGGTAATTCACCCCTTATAGCTTTCAGCCTTCCGGCATCTGCCGCCGGCTTTGTGTTATATCAAAACTTATTTCTGATCGTAAATTAATTTGTTTACAGCATTTACATAGGCCTTCGCCGAGGCCTCTAATATATCCGTGCTGAGACCGCGTCCGGTATAGGTTTTTTCATTTCCCTCACACTGTAGCTTTACTGTTACATCTCCCAAAGCATCTTTGCCGCCTGTAATGGCATTAAGGGCATAGTTTACTAAAGTGCAGGAAAACCCTGTAATTTTATCCACGGTTTTATAAATAGCATCTACAGGTCCATCCCCACAGGCAGCCTCCTCTTTTAGTTCCTCACCGACCCGTAGTCCCAGGGTAGCGGTGGGTACCACAGAGGTCCCAGTGGAAATGTGCAGGTATTCCAATACATAGGTATCTGGAATATGCTTGATCTCATCTTCCACGATGGCCTGTAAATCTTGATCGGCAATTTCTTTCTTTTTATCGGCCAGTACCTTAAAGCGGCTAAAGGCCAAATTTAATTCTTCTTCGTTTAAGCTATAACCCAGTTCCGACAAACGCTCCTTAAAGGCATGTCGCCCAGAGTGTTTACCTAAAACTAAGTTGTTAGCGATAATCCCCACCTGTTCTGGATTCATAATCTCATAGGTGGTTCTTTCCTTTAGCACACCATCCTGGTGAATGCCGGATTCATGGGCAAAGGCATTTTTACCCACCACGGATTTATTAGGCTGCACAGGCATACCGGTCAAAGAACTTACTAATCGACTGGTTCGATAAATTTCCTGGGTGTTGATGCCTGTTGTTAAGCCATAATGATCCTTTCTGGTATGCAGCCCCATAATCACTTCTTCCAGGGCAGCATTACCAGCCCTTTCTCCGATGCCGTTAATGGCCCCTTCCACCTGTCTGGCACCGACTCCCACTGCGGCCAGTGAGTTGGCCACTGCCAAACCTAGGTCATCGTGACAGTGCACACTGGTAGTAACCGTATCCATGCCTGGGGTTTTTTCTATAATCGCCCGAATAAATTTAGCATATTCTTCCGGTGTGGTATAGCCCACGGTATCCGGTATATTAATCACTGTGGCACCGGCCTTAATGACTTCTCCAAAAACTTTACAAAGGTATTCCAAATCCGAACGGGAGGCATCTTCCGCAGAAAATTCTACGTCGGAGGTGTATTTCTTGGCATGTTTTATAGCAGCCACAGCCGCTTCAATAACCTGCTCCCGGTTCATCCGCAATTTATATTTCAAATGAATATCAGATGTGGCAAGAAAAATATGAATGCGTCCCTGTTCAGCGCCTTTTAGGGCTTCCCACGCACAGTCAATATCCTTAACGTTTGCCCGGGCCAAGCCTGCAACGGTAATCCCTCGTATTTCTTTGGCCACAGCCTGAACAGCAGCAAAGTCTCCGGGGGAGGTAAGGGGAAAACCAGCTTCAATAATATCTACTCCTAACCGTGCAAGTTGCCTGGCTATTTGTAATTTTTCATTTAAGTTTAAGCTTACCCCTGGGGATTGCTCACCATCCCTCAGGGTGGTATCAAAGATATGCACCCGGTTGTTCAAACCATTCCCTCCCATATTATCTTTATTCTATATCCACCGCATCGCATAGATCCTTGCCTGCCATTACCATGGGTAAAACATTTTCTTCGGGGTCGATGACACAATCCACGATGAACGGTCCATTTTCCCCAAAGACCTCGGTTAAGGCACTCTGTAGTTCTTCCTCTGTTCGAACAGATATTCCCTTAAAGCCATAGACCTTGCCCAGGGCGGTAAAGTCTGGTACAAAAGAAAACTCCACGGCTGTATAGCGTTTGTCGCAATAAAATTCCTGAAGTTGGCGAACCATGCCCAGACATCCATTATTCAAAACGAAAATTTTCAGAGGCAAACCTTGCTCCCTGGCAGTGCTTAGCTCATTTAAGGTCATTTGGAAGCTGCCGTCACCCGTTACCAACACCACGGTTTCGTCTGGCCTGCCAATTTGTGCCCCGATGGCACTGGGTAAGCCAAAGCCCATGCAGCCCAAACCACCGGAGGTCACCAAATCTCTGGGCCCGGTAAAGTTATAATGCTGCGCCACCCACATTTGGTGCTGGCCCACATCCGTGGCAATAATGGCTTTGCCCTTGGTATGGCGGTTGATTTCCTCAATAATATGTTGGGGCTTGAGGAGATTGCCCTCCGTCCGGTATCTTGGCCCAAATTCTTCTTTCCAGGCAGCTACCTTTGTGTTCCAAGCAACATTTTGTTTTTTATCTAACCGAACGACTAAAGCCTCCAACACCTTCTTGGTATCCCCAACGATGGGTAGGTGTGACAGGATGTTCTTGCTAATTTCCGCTGGGTCAACATCCACATGAATAACCTTTGCGTTAGGAGCGAAGCCGCCTAATCTGCCGGTAACCCGGTCATCGAAACGAGCTCCCAGGGTAATTAGCAAGTCGCATTCGGTAACCGCCAAGTTGGCCGCCTTGATACCATGTAAACCCAGCATACCCAGGAACAGGCGATGATCACCGGGAAAGGCCCCCAGACCCATGAGAGTAGCTACCACCGGTGCATCAATGGTTTCTGCCAGCCACAATAATTCTTCCGAAGCATTGGCATTAACCACTCCGCCGCCTACGTAAATAACGGGTCTTTCCGCTTGCATGATTATTTTAGCCGCTTGATTAATCTGAGCCACATGACCCTTAACCGTTGGTTTATAGCCCATCAATTCTACATCCGTTGGGTAGTTAAAATTAATTACAGTCTGAGCAACATCCTTTGGCAGGTCAATTAACACCGGTCCCGGCCTGCCAGTACGGGCAATATGAAAGGCCTGTTTAATAATCTTGGGCAGCATTTTAGCATCTTTGACTAGATAATTATGTTTCGTGACCGGCATGGTAATACCGGTAATATCAACCTCTTGAAAGGCATCTGTTCCTACCTGGGATGTGGGAACTTGCCCGGTAAAAGCAACGATAGGAATTGAATCCATATAAGCATTGGCTAATCCAGTTACTAAGTTTGTGGCACCTGGTCCTGAGGTTGCCATGCATACCCCCACTTTACCGGTTGTTCGGGCATAACCACTGGCCCCATGGGCCGCCCCCTGTTCGTGCCGGGTTAATATGTGCTTGATCTTGCTGCTTCTCAAGGCATCGTAAACAGGGAGGATGGCACCACCAGGATAACCAAAAACGTTTTCTACACCTTCCATTTCCAGGCAGCGAACCAAAGCTTCGGCGCAAGTAATTTCCAAAGCAATCCCTCCCGTAATAGTCGTCAGCCTTCAGCCATCAGCCGTCAGCCTAACGCTTTATTAAACACTCTATTGTAAACTAATTTCCAAGGTGCCTTAGGAAGTGCCGCCATCAACCACCAACCAAAGCAGAGGGCTGACAGTTGACGGCCGATGGCTAGACCCCCAAGGAATATCCCAAAGATTATTTCTTTAACCAGGACATCATTTCACGAAGTCTGGCTCCTACTTCTTCGATTTGATGCTCTTTTTCCATTTTGCGAATGGCACTAAACTGAGGTGATTTTACCTGGTTTTCTAACATCCAGTTGCGGGCAAAGGTGCCATCCTGAATCTCCATCAGTACCTGTCTCATTTCATCACGGGTTTCTTCGGTGATGATACGAGGTCCAATCATGTAATCGCCATATTCTGCGGTATTACTAATGGAGTATCTCATTCTGGAAAGACCACCCTCGTAGATCAAATCCACGATTAATTTTAGTTCGTGCAGGCATTCAAAGTAAGCCATTTCTGGGGCATAACCTGCTTCTACCAAGGTATCGAAGCCGGCCTTAATTAATTCGCTGACCCCACCGCAGAGAACTGCCTGTTCACCAAAGAGGTCGGTTTCCGTTTCTTCCTTAAAGGAAGTTTCAAATACACCCGCTTTGGTGCAACCAATACCTTTCGCATAGGCCAAAGCAATATCCTTGGCTTTGCCAGTGTAATCCTGGTGTATCGCCACCAAACCGGGAACCCCTTTGCCTTCGGCATACATCCGTCTTACCAAATGACCAGGGCTTTTCGGTGCTACCAGGAATACGTCTACGTTTTTGGGCGGTACGATTTGACCAAAGTGAATGTTAAAACCGTGGGAAAACATTAAGGCCTTGCCTTCGCTTAAGTAGGGTTCAATTTCTTCTGCATAGACTCTGCCTTGAATTTCATCCGGCAGCAGTATTTGAATAACCGCTGCTTGGGCGCAAGCATCCGAAACAGTAGCTACCTGTAAGCCATCTGCTTCCACTTTGCTCCAGCTGGCACTGTCTTTACGCAAACCAACCACTACGTCTAAACCACTATCGCGAAGGCTCTGGGCCTGGGCGTGACCTTGGCTGCCATAGCCTAAAACTGCAATTTTCTTACCCTTTAAAAACTCCAAATTAGCGTCACCATCGTAATAAACCTTAACCATGATTAGTCCTCCTCTTTTGTCTTGTTGATATTGGTATATTTGGCGCCCCGCAGCATTGCTACTTTACCGGTACGCACTAGTTCTTTAATGCCGAAGGGGCGCAGGGCCTCTTCAAAGGCACTAATTTTCTCTTGGTTGCCAGTGCACTCCAAAGTGAGATTCTTGTGACCATAGTCAACGATATTGGCCCGGAAAATCTGGGCTACTTGCATGATTTCATTTCTATTACCATTATCAGCACTAACCTTAATCAGCACCATTTCCCGGTCTACATGGGGATTGGCAGTAATATCGTTGATCTTGATGACATCCACTAACTTGTGCAATTGCTTACTTACCTGCTCCAACACCCTTTCATCTCCCTCTACCACAATGGTCATACGGGAGATCGCCGGGTCATCGGTGCGTCCCACTGCCAAGCTATCAATGTTATAGCCGCGCCGACTAAAAAGGCCTGCTACCCTGGCCAATACACCAGGACTGTTTTCCACTAATACTGCCAGTGTGTGATACATTTAGCCACCGTTCCTTTCTTTATAGAAACTATTCCTAATAATCTCCACAGACATAAATTACCGGAGAAATTCGATAGTAAGGTTAGGCAATACCTTTATCAGGTTTTTGGCGGCGTTTTAATTCTGGGCTAGCGTTTTTATAATGTCAAAAGGAAACACCTTTTCTAACCTATCATTTCATTTAAAGCATTGCCCGGTGGAACAAAGGGCAATACGTTTTCCTCTGGTTCAATCACAAAATCCATCAATACGGGTTTACGGGACTGGATTGCTGCCTTGAGCACCTCAGCAACTTCACTCTTTTTGGTTACTTGGTAGCCCTCCGCGTCATAGGCTTCAGCCAACTTAACAAAGTTGGGGCTTTTCATTTCTACGTAGGAGTAGCGTCGATTATAAAGAAGTTCCTGCCACTGGCGAACCATGCCAAGGTAACCATTATTCATGATGGCAACATTTACCGGCAGGTCATTATCCACTGCGGTGGCCAACTCTTGAATATTCATCTGGATGCTGCCATCACCGGCTATATCAAACACAATATCTTCGGGGCAAGCCACCTGGGCGCCAATGGCAGCGGGAAAACCATAACCCATGGTACCCAGTCCCCCGGAGGAGATAAAGGAGCGTGGTTTGGTATAGGTATAATACTGGGCCGCCCACATCTGATGCTGACCCACCTCGGTGGCTATGAGGGCCTCTCCGCCGGTCTGACGGTAGATCTCCTGGATCACCTGCTGGGCTTTTAGCCCTTCGCCATTTTCAGCAAAATTAAGCGGGTATTCCTTCTTCCAGGTACTAATTTTTTCTTGCCAAACGCCGGATATCTTCGCTTCCACCCGCTGCAGCAGTTGATTTAGTACTAGCTTTACATTACCCACAATGGGAATATCTACTCGTACATTTTTACCAAGCTCCGCCGGGTCAATATCAATGTGGATAATCTTGGCGTGGGGAGCAAAGGCCTCAACCTTGCCTGTTACCCTGTCATCAAAACGCACCCCAACGGCGATTAACAAATCACAGTCACAGATGGCAAAATTAGCATATTTTGAGCCGTGCATACCCAACATGCCCAATGACAGAGGATGATCCTCGGGAAAACCTCCTAAGCCCATTAGGGTGGTGGCCACAGGTGCCAGTAAAGCTTCGGATAATTTCTTAAGTTCTTCGTGGGCACCGGCACTGACAATCCCCCCGCCGGCATAAATCACCGGGCGTTGGCTTTCTGCAATAGCCCTAAAGGCCCTGTTAACAGCTTCCTCACTGGCTTCGCCGGGAGGACGATAACCGGGCAATTCCACCAGACCATTGGGGTAATAATCCATTTCCCCGGCGGAAACATCCTTGGGCATATCAATCAGCACGGGTCCAGGTCGCCCTGTGGAAGCGATATGAAAGGCTTCTTTGACTACCTTTCCCAGCTCATTAATATCTTTAACAATGTAATTATGCTTCGTTATGGGAAGGGTAATACCTGTGATATCTGCTTCCTGAAAGGAATCCCTGCCCAGCATCGTCGTCGGAACCTGACCGGTAATGGCCACCAGGGGAACCGAATCCATGTAGGCATTGGCAATTCCTGTGACCAGATTTGTGGCACCGGGGCCGGAAGTGGCCAAACAAACCCCTACCTTACCGGATGCCCTGGCATATCCATCTGCCGCATGGGCGGCCCCTTGTTCGTGGCGACACAGTATATGTCTAATATCGGAATCATAAAGTGCATCATAGATGGGCAGTGCTTGCCCGCCCGGGTAACCAAAAATGGTATCAACGCCCACTTGTTTTAAACTGTCAAGTAATATTTGCGCACCGGACATTCTCATTGTAAAAAACCCCCAGTTCGTCTTTTATACTTTATTCAACACCGCCCCTGTTCCGGCAGAGGAAACCTTCTCGGCATAGCGGGCCAAATAGCCACTTCTTACTTTAGGCTGAGGTGCCTGCCATTCTGACAGTCTGCGGTTAATTTCTGCTTGGTCAAGCTGTACTTCCAGTCGATAATTGGGAATGTCGATTTCCACAATATCCCCGTCCTGGAGGACGGCTATAAGACCTCCTTCCGCCGCTTCCGGGGAAACGTGACCAATGGAGGCACCCCGGGAAGCTCCAGAGAAGCGACCGTCTGTCAGCAGGGCCACTTCTTTATCCAGTCCCATACCAGCCAGCACCGATGTAGGACCTAGCATTTCTCTCATACCAGGCCCTCCCTTGGGCCCTTCATAACGGATAACGACAACGTCACCTGGCTTTATTTTGCCGCCGGTAATGGCTGCATTGGCTGCTTCTTCTCCGTCAAAAACCCGGACAGGACCCGTATGCTTTAACATCTCTGGTGCCACAGCAGCCCTCTTTACAACGGCCCCATCCGGTGCCAAATTTCCCCTCAGAATGGCTAGACCGCCGACCGGACTGTAAGGTTCTTCGACACTACGGATGACACTGCGATCCCTAAGTTTTGCTTGTTCTAATAATTGTCCGACCGTCAGGCTACTGACAGTTTTAATGTTCAGATTAATCAGATGATTATGACTTAATTCTTGCATTACTGCCTGGATTCCTCCCGCAGCATAAAGATCTTGTATATGATGTTCTCCCGCCGGGCTCAGCTTGCATAAATGGGGAGTTTTTTCGCTGATTTCATTGATCAGGTCTAAGTCTAGGGTAATTCCTGCTTCATTGGCAATGGCTGGCAGGTGTAAAACTGTGTTAGTGGAGCACCCCAGGGCCATATCCACAGCCAAGCCGTTGCGGAAGTTCTCCATGGTCAGTATATCCCGGGGTTTTAAATCCTCTTTGACCAGAGCCACGGCCCTCATGCCTGCTGCCTTGGCCAGCCGTCTCCGGGCTGCGGATACCGCCGGGATCGTGCCATTGCCAGGCAAGGCCATACCCAGGGCTTCGGTTAAGCAATTCATACTGTTGGCAGTAAACATACCGGAGCAGGAACCACAGCCGGGACAAGCATTGTCCTCTAGCTCTGCCAATTCTTCTTGGGTCATCCGGTTCGTTACAACCGCCCCAACTGCTTCAAACATTTGACTCAAGGAAACATCCTTGTCTTGAAATCTACCAGCCAGCATGGGCCCACCGCTCACTACAATCGCCGGAATATTTAGCCTGGCGGCAGCCATCAACATGCCAGGAACCACCTTGTCACAATTCGGTATTAGGACCAAACCGTCAAAGGGATGGGCCTGGGCCATCACTTCGATGGAATCCGCAATAATTTCTCGACTGGCCAGGGAATATCTCATACCCGGGTGTCCCATGGCAATCCCATCACAAACAGCAATCACCGGGAACTCCACGGGTGTACCACCAGCCATCCGAATACCAGCCTTGGCTGCCTCGGCAATTTCTCTTAAGTGCAGATGGCCTGGTACAATTTCGTTAAAGGAGTTAACCACCCCAATCATAGGGCGGGAAATTTCTTCATCTATCATGCCCAGGGCCCGAAACAAACTACGGTGTGGTGCTCGTTCCAAACCCTTTGTCATGGTATCACTACGCATATTATTACCCCCCGATGAAAGTATTTAAAAAACAAAAAACCTCTCAATCTCCGGCATAATGCCAGGGACGAGAGGTTAAACCTTCCGCGGTACCACCCTAATTGCTCAACAGAGCCACTCATGCAACAAAACAGTACGACTGTCTGTGCCACTTTAATAACGGGTTGCTAATCCCGGCCCCAATTACTCGTAAGTCTTTCACAGGGGCAGCTCCTGGGTGAGCGCAGTTTGTCATAGGCACCGGTTTCCACCAAACCCGGCTCTCTTTAGCCTTGTTTCAAACTGTTGTCCCGATCTCAGCTGTTAAATATGAATTACTAACAAGTATAATAACTCAGTTGACAACTGTCAAGAAATAAATCTTCGAGATCGGGTAAAATTTAATCAAGGTTGTACGTAAATTAAAAAACCCCTCGTGCCTGGCATAACGCCAGGGACGAGAGGTAAATCCTTCCGCGGTACCACCCTGATTGCTCAATAGAGCCACTTTGCACATAATCACAGTATCTTGCTTTGTGCGGATTTGTTAACGGGTTCCTTAACCCGGCCCCACCTACTAACCAATGTTTTCGGGGAGGCAGCTCCAGGGTGATAAGTTAACCTGTCATTGGCACCGGCTTTCACCTAACCCGGCTCTCTTTAGCCCTGTTCCAGATTTCCAATCCCTATCAAAGCTGTTTGCTTATGGAATACATTTATAGTATATTTTATAAACTTCGTTTCTGTCAAGAGGCATTTTGGCCGTGGGCCATGGGTCGTGGGCCGTGAGCTTTTAACTGTTAGCCTGACCCCAAAGCAATACATGCAAAAAGCGGAAGGCTGATGGCTAAAAAGCCCCACCACTACTAAATTGCTACCGGCCAATCGCTAACGACTAACAGCAGCCCAGCCTTTCCCTCGTCCTGGCAATGGCCTGCTTTACCGCCTCTGGTGCTGGACCGCCCCGGACTTTCCGGGCTGCGGCACAGTATTCTACACCAATGGCAGCGTAGACATCCTGGTCAAAAACCTGGGATAATTCTTTGTACTCTTCCAGGGTTAGTTCTTCTAAGGCCTTGCCTTGCTGTAGGCAATAAAATACCGCCTTACCGACAATCTCATGGGCCTCCCGGAAGGGCACTCCTTTTTTGGCCAGGTAATCCGCAACATCGGTGGCATTGGTAAAACCACCGCGGGCTGCCTTGGCCATGTTTTCTTTATGTATCGTCATCGTGGCAATCATGGGACGGAAGACCAAGAGACAACCTTTGACTGTATCAACGGCAGCAAAAAGGGCCTCTTTATCCTCCTGCATGTCCTTATTGTAGGCCATGGGCAAGCCTTTAAGCATGGTTAATAACCCGATTAGACTGCCATAAACACGGCCGGTTTTACCACGAATAAGTTCGGCTACGTCAGGGTTTTTCTTTTGGGGCATAATGCTGGACCCGGTGCTGTAAGCATCATCTAAATCGATAAAGGCAAATTCCCCGGTGGCCCAGAGAATAATCTCTTCGCAAAAACGGCTAAGGTGCATCATAATTAGCGAAGCGGCGGCACAAAATTCCACCGCAAAATCCCTGTCACTGACGGCATCCAGGGAGTTATCACTAACCTGGGCAAAACCCAATAACTCAGCTGTGTACTCCCGATCCAAGGGAAAGGTTGTCCCAGCCAGGGCACCAGAGCCCAAAGGCAGCACATTGGTACGTTTATAACAGTCTGCCAGCCTCTCTATATCCCGCATAAACATCTGGGTGTAAGCCACCAAATGATGCGCCAGGGTAATGGGTTGGGCCCGCTGCAGGTGGGTATAACCAGGCATAACGGTAAGGGTGTGTTGTTCCGCCAGATTTAATAGGGTTTCCACCAGATCTTTTAGAAGTGCCTGAATTTCATTCATTTCGTCTTTCAGGTACATCCTTACATCCACAGCCACCTGGTCGTTTCTACTGCGGGCCGTATGCAGTTTTTTACCCACTGCCCCAATCTTGTCCGTTAGAAGTTGCTCCACATTCATATGGATATCTTCAGCAGCAATATCAAACGCAACTTTTCCCTGCTCTATTTCATCCAGAACCTGTCTTAACCCCGTAACAATTTGCTTTGCTTCCTCTTCGGTTATAACTCCCACCTTGCCCAACATGGTGGCATGGGCGATACTGCCACGGATATCTTGCTTGTATAGTCTTTGGTCAAAAGAAATGGAGGAATGAAAATCCTCCACCAACCGATCCGTAGTCTTTTGAAAACGACCACCCCAAAGTTTCACAGCTTTACACATCCTCTATATGTTTTCTCTTATTTTCTATTATTTCTTAACTTAGATAGTCTAACTATGGACGTGAGAAGTGAGAGGTGAGAGGTGAGATTAAATTCCCACTGCCAACCTCCCACCTCTCACTTGTTATCTAAGTCCTGCTTTTTTCTCCATCATGGCCCGTACCTTTAGGGGTAGACCAAAGAGGTTGATAAAGCCCTGAGCGTCAGCCTGGTTGTACACTTCATCCCGACCAAAGGTGGAAAGTTCTTCATCATATAGGGAGTAGGGAGAAGTGGTTCCGGCAGGCATGATGTTCCCTTTATACAGTTTTAGCTTGACCGTACCCGTCACTGTACGCTGGGTGCTGTCCACAAAGGCATCCAAGGCTTCCCTTAGGGGAGCAAACCAAACGCCATCATATACTAACTCCGCATAGCGTAAAGCAAGCTGCTCTTTATAATGCAGGGTCGCTCTGTCCAGTGTTAATAGTTCCATTTCTCTATGGGCATAGACCAAAATTGCTCCGCCAGGGGTTTCATAAACGCCCCGGGACTTCATCCCGACCAGACGGTTTTCCACCATATCGACAATGCCGATACCATTGGCACCGCCTATAACATTTAGCTTTTCTAGTAGGCTAATGCTGTCCAGCTGTTCACCATTGATGGAAACGGGGATGCCCTTTTCAAAACCAATTTCTACGTAGGTGGGCTGGTCTGGTGCCTTTTCCGGCGGAACAGTGAGCATCAGCATATCATAAGAAGCAGCATTGGCGGGACTTTCCAATTCCCCGCCCTCATGGCTGATATGCCAAATGTTGCGGTCCCTGCTGTAAATACTTTTCTTGGTTACAGGTACTGGAATGCCCCTGGCTTCGGCATAATCGATGGCATCTTCCCGGGAACGGATGTCCCATTCCCGCCAGGGGGCAATAACTTTCAGATGTGGGGCCAAAGCTTTAACCCCAAGTTCAAAACGAACCTGATCATTGCCCTTGCCGGTGGCACCATGGGCAACAGCCACAGCACCCTCCTTCTCGGCAATTTCCACAAGCTTTTTAGCAATCAGCGGCCGGGCAAAGGAAGTGCCCAGCAGGTATTTTCCTTCATAAATAGCGCCGGCCTTGAGGGTGGGCCAAATGTAGTCTTCAACAAATTCCTGGCGTAAATCCTCAATATATATTTTGCTGGCCCCGCTCTTAATCGCCTTTTCCTCCAGGGGAGCCAGTTCTTCCCCTTGTCCAAGATCTGCGGTAACAGCAATTACCTCATAACCATAGTTTTCCTTTAGCCAGGCTATAATAACAGAGGTATCCAAACCACCTGAATAAGCCAATACAACCTTTGGCATTTTCAAAAGAACCCCTTTCAAATAAGCTTTTTGCATATTCTTTTCGACAAATTATTTTATATTCCTACCAACATCTAAATATTTGTAACCTTTGAAATGTGTAACAGTAACAGCCGTGACCTAACACGGAGAAAATAACCTGGCCCACGGCTGACGGACCCTAAGACATGAGCCAGGACCTAAGCTAAATTAGCTTTGCATCAACAGGGCCATTACGGCCTTTTGGGCATGCAGGCGGTTCTCTGCCTCGTCCCAAACCACTGAATGGGGACCATCAATGATATCTGCGGTCACTTCTTCCCCGCGGTGAGCCGGTAAACAATGCAGGAAGATGAAATCCGGCTTGGCCAGGGAGCAGAGGTCCGTGTTTACTTGGTACGATGCAAAGGCCTTTTCCCTTTCCCTTTGCTCGGTCTCCTGACCCATGCTGGCCCAGACATCGGTAATCACCACATCGGCATCCCGCATGGCTGCCACCGGATCATTGCCTACTTCAATTTTTGCATCGGTTGCCTGGGCATCCTGTATGGCCAACTGTAAAATCCGGGCATTGGGTTGGTAGCCCTCCGGTGAAGCTACGCTGATGTTCATACCCACCTTGGCACAGCCAAACAGCAGTGAATGGGCAATGTTATTCCCGTCTCCCACATAGGCCAGTTTCAATCCCTTTAGTTTGCCTTTATGTTCTTGAATGGTCAATAGATCCGATAAAATTTGGCAGGGGTGGAATGAATCTGTCAGTCCGTTGATTACAGGTATATCTGCATATTCGGCCAGTTCCTCCACTTCACTCTGGGCATAGGTACGAATCATGATGCCGTCAACCATCCGGGCTAATACCCTTGCGGTATCTGCCACAGACTCCCCACGACCCATTTGTATATCCTTAGGACTTAGGAACAGCGGATAACCACCCAATTGATACATTCCCACCTCAAAGCTAACCCTCGTACGGGTAGAGCTTTTCTGGAAAATCATCGCCAAGGTTTTACCCTGCAGATAGGGATGAGGGATGCCTGCCTTTTGCATGGCCTTTATCTTCTTGGCTTCCGCCAAAATCAAGTTAACTTCATCGGCAGTATAATCATGCAGGGTCAAAAGATCCCTGCCCTTTAATGCATTGCTTATTTTCTCCATCCTTCATAACCTCACAATTTACTTTTCACTCTCGTTCTCTCGCTTCGGATAATACCGCAACGGAACGGTTAAGACCGTTCCTATGACTCGATTTATTTAGTAATGGTGCCAGCACACTTGTCCGGTCTTTTAGCTTTTATCGGTTCGTGTTTTCCATTGGCAATCAACCTAGGCCATGGCTTTTTTTAGTATCTCAAGGGCTTGATCCACTTCGTCTCGATTAATGATCAAGGGGGGTAGGAAGCGCAGGACATTAACGTTGGTGCAGTTTATTAACAGGCCTTGCTCCAGGCAGCGGGCAACAATGTCCTTGCCTTCTATGGTCAGTTCCAGGCCAAGTATGAGGCCCATTCCCCGAACCTCTTTGACAAAGGAAAATTGGCCGATCAGTTCCGTTAGTTTGTCTTTAAAGTATTCTCCAACAACTTGGGCATTTTCCAGCACACCCCCTTGCAACAGTGTTTCCATCGCGGCTAGGGCTGCGCTGGAAGCTAAGGGGTTGCCGCCAAAGGTGCTGGCATGGTCACCCGGTTGAAATGCCTTGGCCACATGATCTTTGGCCAACATGGCCCCAATGGGGAACCCTCCCCCCAAAGACTTCGCCAGGGTGATGATATCTGGTTCTACTCCGTAATGCTGATAAGCTAAAAATTTCCCGGCACGACCCAAACCAGTCTGAACCTCATCAAAAATCAACAGCAAGCCCTTTTCTTCGCAAAGTCTTTTTACCCCCGTGAGGTAGGCCGGGTCTGCCGGAACAACACCGCCTTCCCCCTGTACTGGTTCCAACATCACTGCACAGGTATGGGGTCCGACAGCCTTTGTCAATGCCTCCAAGTCATTAAAGGGAACATAGGTAAAGCCCTCTGGCAGGGGTGCAAAGCCCTTTTGATATTTGGTCTGGCCTGTGGCGGTAATGGTTGCCAGGGTCCGACCGTGGAAAGAGTTAACAGCAGTAATAATTTCATATTTTTCCGGGCCATGGTTTTGATAGGCATACTTTCGCGCCAGTTTGATAGCCCCTTCATTCGCCTCTGCCCCACTGTTACAGAAAAACGCTTTATCCGCACAGGAATTTTCCACCAAAATTTTAGCCAGTTTTACCTGGGGTTCAATCCAGTAAAGGTTGGAGCAATGCAGCAGGGCGTGGGCCTGCTTGGTGATGGCTTCTACCACCCTTGGATGGGCATGCCCCAGGGAGTTTACGGCAATGCCACTGACAAAGTCTAAATATTGCCGGCCCTCTGCATCCCAAACCCAGGCCCCTTCACCCTTGACCAGAGCCATGGGCAAACGACCGTAGGTATTCATTACATATTGCTGACCCATTGCCAGTATTTCTTGATTATTCATCCTTGACACCCCTTTTTAATCAGCTACCACCATGGTCCCAACACCCTTGTCCGTAAATACCTCCAATAGGATGGAATGGGGTACTCGACCATCCAAAATATGAGTGGTCGATACACCACCCTCTATGGCATCCATGCAACACTCAATTTTGGGAATCATGCCGCCTTGAATGACGCCCCGTTGGATTAACGTTTTTACATCTCCCAGCTTAACCGTGGAGATTAGGGATTCCTTGTTCTGGTAATCTTCTAAAATACCCTCAACATCTGTTAAAATGATCAATTTATCCGCCTTTAATGAGGTCGCAATGGCACCTGCCATTGTGTCCGCGTTGATGTTATAGGTTTCTCCGTCGGCACCAATGCCGACAGGGGAAACAACCGGGATATAGCCTTCTTGAATAACCGTTTCCAGCAACTTAGGGTTAATTCCTGTCACTTCACCCACAAAACCTATGTCCTGTTGGTCTTTGCTATATTTTTTACTGGCTAACACTAAGTTGGCATCCTTACCGGACAAACCAATGCCCCTTCCCCCGGTGCGGTTAATCAAGGCAACAATTTCTTTGTTTAGTTTACCCAGTACCATTTCCACCACTTCCATGGTCGGTGCATCGGTCACCCTGAGACCACTAATAAAGTGAGACTCGATACCCAATCGATTTAACATGCCCGTTATTTCCGGACCACCGCCATGTACTACCACTGGGTTAATGCCAACAAACTTCATCAGAACCAGATCTGTCATCACAGCCTGTTTTAAATCTGCATTAATCATGGCATGACCGCCGTATTTAATAACGACGGTTTTACCATAAAATTTCTTTATATAAGGTAAGGCCTCCACCAGGATGCCGGCCTTCTCCAGTGCACTTAACATTTTAAACTCTCCTTCTTTTAACTTCCAAGGCCAAACGGTGACAAACCCTTGGTGCAAAAACAGCGGTCCGTGTGCCGTGGCTCATGGCCTAAGTCCGATAACTACCATTGATCCTCACATAGTCATAGGTTAAGTCACAGCCCCAGGCGGTGGCTGAGTCATCGCCTGATTTTAGGTTTACCGTAACGATAACAGGGTCTTGCTCCAATGCCTGGGCTGCCAGGTCTTCGTCAAAGGGTATGGCCCCGCCGTCCTTTGATACAGGAACATCCCCCAGAAAAATATCCGTTCGGGTAGGTTCAAATTTTGCCCCGGAATAACCAACCGCACAAAGGATGCGTCCCCAATTGGCATCTTTACCAAAGACCGCTGCCTTAAATAGGTTCGATCCAGCCACCGAACGGGCTGCCAATCTTGCGTCAGCTAAGGAAGGGGCACCCGTTACCTTTACCTCAATTAAGCGGGTAGCACCTTCTCCATCCCGGGCAATCTTTTTCGCCAGGGTCGTACATACCTCTAAAAGCCCTTGATAAAACAGGTCGAACTCCTTAGAACCTATCTGAATTTCTGGGTTGCCAGCCTGACCATTGGCCAGTGTCAAAACCATGTCATTGGTGCTGGTATCCCCATCTACGGTGATCATATTAAAGGACTGATCCACCGCCCCTTTGAGGGCTGTTTGCAGTACTTCACTGCTAATGACCGCATCGGTAGTGACAAAACAAAGCATGGTGGCCATATTGGGGTGGATCATGCCAGAACCCTTGGCCATGCCGCCAATGGTAATAACCTGCTCTCCCATTGGTATGGCCAGGGCATATTCCTTGGCTATTAAATCGGTCGTCATAATCGCTTGCCGGGCCAGGCTATGACCCTCTTTGCTAAGGATAGAAGTTGCCTGGGGTACAGCTTTGATCACCTTATCCAGCGGCAGGGGCACCCCGATAACGCCCGTGGATGCCACCATGACATACTCTTCTGGTAGATCCAGAGCCACCGCTAACGACCTCGTCATTTCCTTGGCATCTGGCAGTCCCCGCTCCCCGGTGCAGGCATTGGCGTTTCCTGCATTGATAATCACCGCCTGAGCCGTACCGCCCGCTACCCTCTGCCTGGTTAATTCCAACGGGGCAGCCTGCACCAAATTGGTGGTATAGACCCCGGCCACACTGGCTGGTACTTCAGAATAAATAGCAGCCAGGTCTAACTTATGATCCTTTTTTAAGCCGGCAACCACCCCACTGGCTAAAAAACCTTTGGCAGCGGTAACCCCGCCTGCTATTTCTTTATAATTAACTGCTTCCGTCATCATCCTTTTCCTCCTATGGATACATCCCGGCAAAATCCAGGCCTGTATCTTCTGGTAGATTATACATTACATTAAGGTTTTGTACTGCCTGACCCGCGGCACCTTTTATCAAATTATCGATGGCCGCCAAAACAATAACCCGCTTGGTCCGGGGGTCCACCGTAACCGAAAGATCACAGTGATTTGAGCCGGCAACTGCCTTGGTTGCAGGATACATTCCTGCGGGCAGTACCCTGATAAATCTTTCGCCCCCATAAAACTGCTGATATATTTTGGTTAGTTCTTCTGTGGTTATGCTTGTGGTTAGTTTTGCATAAATGGTACTCAGAATACCCCTAATCATCGGTGTAAGATGGGGAGTAAAACTAACCGTGACCTCATGCCCAGCTAATAGACTAAGCTCCTGTTCAATTTCCGGTGTATGTCGGTGAGTGGCAACCCCATAGGCCTGAAAGTTATTGGTGGTCTCAGAAAAATGTGTCTTTAGGCTTAAGCCCCGGCCAGCCCCGGACACACCGGATTTGGCATCAATGATCAAGGTTTCTGGATCAATCAGCCGATTGCTGAGTAGGGGTGCCAAACCCAATATGACACTGGTTGGGTAGCAACCAGGGTTAGCAATAATCGCACTTTCCCTAATTTGCTTTCGGTATAACTCGGGTAAACCATAAACCGCAGAGGCTAATAACGGTTGGGCGGTATGTTCTGTTTTATACCAGGATTGATATACCGCCACCTCTTTTAAGCGAAAATCAGCTCCCAAATCGATAAGCTTTTTGCCCTGGGCCATAACCTCCAGCGCCAAAGGCATGGCATGCCCATGGGGCAATGCTGTAAAAATCACATCACACTGGGAAACCAGCTTTGGAATATTTAATTCCTCTAAGGTTTTATCTACCATCCCATACAAATGAGGAAACACTTCCCACATTTGTTTCCCCGCATAGGTTTGGGAAGTAAGTATGGTCAATTCCACCTGCGGATGACGGGAAAGCAACCGCACAAGTTCTGCCCCTGCATAACCAGTGGCACCTACCACTCCGACCTTAATCATCATTAATACCTCCGATCATGTTATGCATAAATCATTATGTGTTTATGTTGTAACGTTTATTTATTATTTAATATTAATAATTATACATTTGATTGCATAAAAAACAATACCTTTATTGTTATTTTTGCACAAAAGGCACCTATAAATATAAACTGGCTAAAAAGTGCTTAATTACGGTACAATGGTGTTAAAGTGAAAAGCAACAACGGGAGGGTTTCGAATTGAAAACGTTAACTTTCGGCCATGAACAACTTGGCCTACTTGTCTTCCAAGGAGAAGCTGAAAACAGCCTGGTTTATGATCAAAAAATCATTCGTGAAATCTTTATAAAAGGTATGAACTACCTTGTGTCGGAAGATATCCTGACTCCCACCGACCAATCGACACTGCAAAGCCTGATTGACCACATGACGGTAGGTATCAATGAAAACCGTGTGTCTCATTCTTCAATACACTACCAAATTAACCAAGAGAACGGGGAAATCCTTGGTGTTGCCTATTTTATTTTTCCAGATACCTCCCGCACCCCGGTGGTGGATATGATTAATACCTTCTTAGATGACCTATGCCAAATTATCGTCGCAGTGAAACACCCTGAAGAAAAACCCCACGGTGCAAAATGGGCGGAATACGCTGAGTTTCTACTGCCTTCCTACTACAAACCAGAATCAAATTAAACCTTTCCGGATCAAAGCAGAAAAAAGGGTCAGGCTTGCAGCATGGCAGCCTGACCCTAAAATTTACTTATTGTGCGTCCTTACCAGGAACTTGTCCACTTTACCATTGATATCGATACAGGTCCACTCAATTTCTTTTTCCCTCATTTTAGGAATCAGCCTGGCGGGATAATAACCCAATTGATAGGGAATTCTTGTTTCAATGGCGTCAAATTGGCAAGCCTTGACACAGGCCATGCAGTCCCAACAATCTCTTCCGGCCCTGCAAAACGCCTTATTCTCTTCGTTTAATTCCATTAAATCGCCTGGACATATTTCTTCACATTTTCCGCAACCTTTGCATTTCTCTTGATTTACTACTGGCGGCATTTCTTTAACCTCCTATCTTTATGCTTTTAAACGATCACCCGGGATAATTTGCTCATAAGGGCGAGTAAACATTTCTACTTCTCCTGTTTCGGGATTGTACCGGGAATTTACAAAGCAATCAAATTTTTCGTCATTTTTTTCCGGAAAGTCCGCACGGTTCTGCCAACCCGGCCATCTGGTTTCTTCACGGTACATCAGGTGGTGCACCAGGACTTGGGCTACATCTAAACGATCGATGATTTCATGTGCTTCCATCAGTTCATGCAAATCCACAGCGGCCAGATACTTCACCTGATCCTTTAAGATTTTGATATGGCGCAGAGCATACTCTAGACCTTCTTTGTTCATTCTAAAGAACTGATGCACCCCGCCGGCATACTCATCCATCAGACGTTGCAGTCTTTCCTCCATTTCCCTTGGTTTAACGCCATCACCCACCGTAAGATGGCGGAAACCCGGTGCAAAGACCCTTTCTTTCTCTTTCGTAATTTGTTCCTCATCAAGATTACCAAACTCGACATCCGATACATATTCAACCGCAGCCCTAGCAGATAGTAGTCCTTCAGCAGCGCAGCCACCTACAAATTTATTTGGCGTACCACCGGCTACATCGCCACAGGCATACAGACCGGGTAAGGTAGTTGCTCTCTTGACATCAACCCAATAGCCACTTGCCGTATGGCCGCCCACAATGTAAGGGTCCGATCCATAGATTTCAATGGGCTCCTTGCTTAAATCCTGTGCTCGGCTGGCTAAAAACAACACATAGCTTGGACGTTCATTTAAATAATCGTATTTCATATCATAAATTTGATCCGGGGTCATGTGGGTAGTATCTACATAGCAAGGGCCTCGACCTTCACGCCACTCATCCATGGGCAAACCAGCCCGAATAAAGCGAGGGGCAGCGTCTCCGCCAAGATGCGCGTAGCGCGTTTTTAAAATTTGCTCACCCTTACAGTTAATCATGGGAGTTTTATAACCAACGGATATGGTATCAATCGGACCATTAAAATCTTTCGTTCTGGTAGCACACCAACGCATTTCAAAAGTAGTCATTTCCGCACCCTGGCGGATACCCAGTGCAAAACCGGTGCCTACATTAAAGGGGGCATACCAGAGCTGGTGGTGACTATCATTCCCATCGTTTTGATAAGGCTTGTATAGACCAGCGGCACCACCGGTAGCAATGATGGTTGCTTTGGCTCGAATGATATATACTTTGCCATCCCTTACCCCAAATCCGATCGCACCAATCACTTTATTGCCATCCATTAGATAGTTCGTTGCTACCACACGATTAATAATTTCACAACCACATTCACGGGTTTTTTCAGCCAGAATCACTTTCATTTCGGAACCACTGATGGTGATGTCCCATTTACCTCTGGTTTTATATTCATCGCCGTCTTCTTCGTATTTAATGGGCATACCCCACTCTTCCCATTCCTCAATGGGCTTGTTTAAAACCTCTGCCATCGAAATGGTTAAATCTTCGCGCAGTAAGCCACCCGCTTGGGAACGACTCCAACGGACAAAATCTTCGATGGTACGATCCTTTTTAATATAGGTGTTGATGGCATCCATCCCGCCGGCTAGACAACCGCTGCGATCGATGTGTGCTTTTTCCATTAATGTAACTTTCAAATCGGGATTTTGACGTTTTGCCTCAATGCCGGCAAAACACCCGGCATTTCCTGCACCGATAATCAAAATATCTGTATCAATGCGAACCTCTTCGATATTATCAACTGCTTTTGGTAAACTCGCTCTAGGCATCTATCGTTCCTCCTTATTCTTGATTACATCGGTTTCCAGATGGGATAACCCGTTACTGCATACCAAGGTAACATGACAAAGACCATATATAGAATCACCATTAAGGTAAAGGGAGCACCTACTTTAACAAATTCAGCAAAGGTAAATTCCTCGGTACCATAGGCTATCAGGCAAGCCGTTACAGAGATCGGCAATACAAAGGCGTAACTATCAACATTTAACACCATCATCGTAAAGGCCACTGTGTTTAATTCAAGCATTGGGGCCATTGCCGCTACAATGGGTGCCAACAGGGTTACAGCCGCTACGTTACTCACAATGCCAAGTCGGAGAATTTGTACGACCACACAGATGAAGATACTAACACCAATCCAACCCCAAGCCGGTGCTATACCAACTAAATGAGAGGCCAGCCAATTGTCTACACCGGTACTGCCAAAGGCAGCTACCAGTGATAGGGAACCACAGAGTAACAACCAGGTACCAAAGATCGTATTGGACTGCACGGTTTTCCAAGAAAGGTTCGTAAAACCAGGAATGAAGAGCACCATTACCGCCACTAGAGCAACCACTGCCATTTTATAGCCGTGAATTTGTTCCGTTGCCCATAAACAAATCGCAATACTAAAGGTGACTAAAACAATCCATTCGGTGGTGGTCATTTTACCCAATGACTCTTTTTGGTTTTTAATTTCCGTGATACCACCAGGAACTTCAATATTCTTGGTTTTCATTACCCAGTTAACCCAGTAATATAAGATCACCAAAATACCTAACAGCGGCCAGTTCATCCAAGCCCAGGTACCCCAAGTAATAATATCCTCATTTACGGCTTGGTTAATGGTTTGCGCCACAATAACGTTCGACATGTGACTATGCAGCAGGATCGTTCCGGATGCTAAGGCGGCAAAACCAATACCCACCATGGTAAAAACCTTTCTAGCCCTAGCACCTTCGCCGGTTTTTTCAAACAAACCATTTAACCCTTGTATAATCGGCAGGAAAAGTGCCCCCCTGGCATTGGTAGCAGGGACAAGTACTGCGGTCACAAGATGGGCCCCCATGATCCCCTTCAAAACACTTCCTACTGTGGGCTTAACTTTAGAAACAATACCCAGCGCTATCCGTCTATCTAAGCCGGTGGTTTGCATAACAGCTGCCATAATAAAACAACCTAGAATAAGGAAGGCAACATTATTCGTAAAGCCACTAAAGGCTTCTGGGATTTTTGGACTTGCGCCGGTAAGGTTTAATAAAACGGGTATCATGAGACCTGAAATCGCCAGTGGTAATCCATTGGTTAACCATATCACCGTGGCCCAACCCATAACAGCCATGGCCGCACGGCCACCCGCAGTAAGACTTTCTGAAGTGGGAACCATTGTTAGAATCGCACCAAAAACGATCCACGAAAACAGGAACCCTGGTAGTGTAAAGTTTTTCTTGCCCGATGCATTCAATTTTTTCGTTACTTCACTCGTCTGTACTTCTGATTTTAAAGAACTCTTTGACACACTCATTCCCTCCCAATCGTATACTTATTAATTATGCCCAAATTGATTTAATCACTCCTTTAACGTTTCGCTTATGTGAATATTTTAACAATGCCTGCCGGTACTTTAAATCCAACGTCGGACACTTGCCCGTCATTTACATGACAAAAAACAACAACCCACCCGACAAATTTATGGTCGTGTGGCTGACCATAAATTTGTCGGGTGGGTTGTTGTTGCGATTATAAATTTAATTTTCGTTATTCCTGAATCCATGATTTGAGCTTTTTGGTATTTATCCCTATGATTTCTCTGCCTTTATATATGATGCTGCCATCTTCCCTAAACATGTTAAGCAGAGAGGATATGGTTTGCCTGGCCGAACCAATTACACAGGCCAATTCCTCCTGGGTAACCCGCAACCGCACAGGTATAATATCATCTTCTCCCTCAACTCCTGCACGTTGTGCCATACTTAATAAAAGAATAGCCAGCCTTCCTTGGATGGGATTCATGATAAAATCGTAAAGGGTATTTTGCGCTTCTCTTAACCGAGTACTCATCAACTCCAGGATCTTCTCAGAAAATTGGGGTCTTTCGGCGAGCATCTTTTTAAAACTATCTTTCCAAACAATTAGGATGGATACTTTACCCATGGCTTCCGCACTGTATTCTCGCTCAGTATAATTACTAAATATCTCAGCACAACCAATAAAATCCCCCGCATAACGCAGTCCCACAGACACCTGGCGGCCGTCTGCTGTCGTACGGTAAATTTTAACTAAACCACTTTTGATAAAATAAATTTCATTTACCTTTTGACCTTCTGAAAAAATAATCTGTCCCTTGGGATATTTTATTTCTGAACCGTTCTCGGTTAAAAAACTCATCTCATCGTCTGTCAGTACCATATCATCACTCCTAATCGGTAAGTTTCTTTACAGATAATAAAATCCGGGGGACAGCCTAAATGAATTAAATTCCTTATGACAAGCAAAAAAGCCCCAAATTATACAGTTAGAAATTAATCCAATCAGCCAGAAACTCTAACGCAACATAATCGAAACTTACATTTTTATAATAACATGAAATTATTTGGTATCCTGTTAGTATATCCTTTCCCTTTCGAACTTGTCCATACTCCATTCACAGCCATCCGACTTGACCCCGTTTAAACATTCCCCAGATGCACATGCTTCAATTTCTTTTGGGCTATCTCCTGGGCCTGCCGCAGGATTGCCAGGGGAGTGGGGGGCAGGTCAAATTTATAATTGGGAAAGTAGCGGGAAAAGTGTACCGGGATCGCTGGGTTTAGACTGGCTACCCAGTCCACCAATTCGGCAATCTCTTCGGGAGAATCATTTAAACCCGGTACCAGTAGGGTCGTTAACTCCACATGACACTTTTCCTGGGCGATTTCCACAGTTCGCTTAACCGGCCCTAGCTGACCCACACAGTTTTCCCGATAATATCCATCGGTAAAACCCTTCACATCAATGTTCATGGCATCAAGATAGGGCAGCAGCTTTTTCAGTGGCTCTTCCCGGACGTAGCCGTTGGTAACCATGACATTCTTTAAGCCGGCTTCCCTGGCCAGTCGGGAGGTATCATAAACGTATTCATACCACATAAAGGGTTCCGAATAGGTATAGGCCAGCCCGGTACAGGGTAAGCCCTTGGCCCTTTGCTCCAAGGCCAGCGCCACTGCTTCCTCGGGCGTTACATTTAGGGTTCGGGGATCGCCATGGGCAATCTGCCAGTTCTGACAAAAACCACAGCGTAAATTACAGCCCACTGTACCCAGGGAGAGGATCAGGGTCCCTGGATAAAAGTGATAAAGGGGCTTTTTTTCCATGGGGTCCAAGGCATAGGAGGATACCTTGCCGTAATTCAAGGTGTATAGTACACCCTTCTGATTTTCTCTGACTCGACAAAACCCTTTATGTCCTTCTTGAATGCTGCACCCCTTCGGACACAGCTCACAAAATAGCAGCCCCTTTTCCTTTGACTGATAAAACATCGCTTCATGCATAGGAAAAACACTCCCCGTGATACCTATTTATATCGGATAACCTCAAATCTCTCCAACTCTACCTCTTCAGCCGGACCAATGCCAGCCTTTTGCTTAGCAATGTCCACCTGTTGTTGCGGGGTATCCACTCCTTCTAAATCAGGTAACAGCAGACCACTTCTGGTGCCCTTGCGCACGATTACGCCGTACTTTTT
Organism: Desulfotomaculum sp. 1211_IL3151; assembly: GCF_036763075.1. Classification (NCBI taxonomy): domain Bacteria; kingdom Bacillati; phylum Bacillota; class Clostridia; order Eubacteriales; family Desulfotomaculaceae; genus Desulfotomaculum; species Desulfotomaculum sp. 1211_IL3151. Next base: position 58,091 of record NZ_JBAIYV010000056.1, read on the forward strand.
AACATCCAACTGTGCCAGATCATCAATCGCCTCCGGTGGCATAAGAACATCGATAGAAACATTTAATTCATCCAGTTCATCCAATCGAACAGGGTAAAAACGAGGGTCTTGGGTCCCTGCACTGACAGCATTGTAAGCTACTTCCTGGATCATACTTGGTCTGGTTGGTGCCGTTGTGCCAATACACCCCCTGAGGTTGCCACCCTTTTTAAAAGACACAAAGACCCCCGCTGCTCCGGCAAATTCCTTTGGTATTTCATAGCCGGCCGGGTCCTGCCACTGCCCCTTGAGGTAGCTTTCCAAGCTTTGCCGGGCCACCCGGACTAAATAACCCTCTTGACTGCGCATCTTTTCCAGTTTCTTCTTCTGATTTTGCTGTAAGGTTTCTAACATTTCCCTGGCGGAATCAGGACCCAAGGGTGTCAAAGAGGCGATCATATAGCCCACACCAAAGGGGCCTTCGTAGGATAAAACCTCACTGTTAACTGCCAAGCCCTCCAGGGCACCCAGCATCATCGCAATGGGCCTTAGCCCGCACTCCCCGGCCCGTTCACAAAGATCTTCCTCCAGGCTTAACAAACCAGCTACGTCCATGGCCTTGATCAAGGAGACCATGGCCTGGTCAAACACGATCCCTTTTTCATCATAACCTGCTGGTGCATCTGGTGTTAGTCGATGGGATAAATCACCACTGGCAATCACCGCTACTTTGGTTTCATTGGCCTCCGCGGCCCTTTTGACAGCAACCCCAAAACGATATAATTTATCTGGTGCAAAAACCCCCATGGAACAGGGCACTAAGGGTAGGTGAACACCTGCCTTTTCCAGGTAATAAAGAGGCACCAGAAAACCATGATCCAATTCCAAATGGATACCAAGCTTAGCCGCTAGTTTTGGATCAACCTCCGCCACGGGCAGGCCCAAGTCTTGGGCCTGCCAGCCTATTTCACTACCCATCTCCTGGTCATATTGATAACGAAGGGCTACCTGGGCTGCACCAAAGGCTGCAAAATTACCCCTTGTTTGGGGGCTTGCATTTATTGCTATCGCATCACCAAAGACAGTGGCATGAGGCGATATCATGACCAGCGTTTCGGCCCCACTTGCTTTAATCCTTTGCCCCAGTTCTGACATAGCCTTACGGGTGGCCATAATAACATCTGATTCCACTCCCCCCACCTCAGGCAAGGCAATGGGGGGATGAGGCATAATACCACAAAATACAACGGTCATTGAAACCCCTCCCGAACATAGGATATTTATAGTATTCCTTTTATAAGGAAGATATTTTTAGGTAATATCGGAAAATCCCCGATAGACAAATAAGCCGCCCAAGCATATTAAAAATAGACCACACAACACCAATACTCTCTGGTAAATCCTTTGACTAAGAAATTTTCTCCCTGCTACCACGGCTCCGGCAATCAAACTGTACCAAATAAAATCAGCTAAAATATGTCCTGTGAAAAAAGAAACCAGACCGGCTGTCCCTTCTTTCAGTGATAGGGTAATATATCCTAAGCCCAAGGTGGCCCACCAAAGCGACCAATAGGGATTGGATAGGCTTACAAAGATACCAGCAGCTACGGGATGCAACCCCACCTTTTTACTTTCCGGTTCGCTCGTACTGCCTTCAACCTTTGGTAACTCCAGTTTGATTTTACCCTGGTGAGCGTCCCGTGCCATACCCCATCCCATATAAAGCAAAAAAATTCCACCCACAATGGCTATGGTTGAACCCACCTGAGGATTGGTCAATACAGAAGCTAACCCTAATAATAGTGCCACCACCAATAACAGTTCCAATAATGCATGCCCCAAAATGAGCAGCGGGCCAGCTATAAATCCCCGTCTGGCACTTTCAGTAATGGTTACGGTTAATAGAGGTCCCGGCATCATCGCCCCAGAAAAAGCGAGTACAAAGGATGATGCAAAAATAGCTAATACTTCCATAAAATCACCTCGCATTAATGTTCGTGTGTAAAGGGAAAAGTCCTGCCTCTGGGACCTGGCTGGAAGGAACATATTTAACGATGTCGAAGGTAGTCTATAAAGGGGGGGGTTTTTATGATAGACCGGATCATGTCCACCCTGTTCAAAGCTTCCGAAAACATGCGCGTAACTCCCGGCAAACAGGTTGATAAAACACAACAAAGACCCTTTACCATGGATCAAAGCATTGCTGCCGAGGCTAGAGAAGCAGCAAAGGTTCATCGTACGCCAAAAGTGAATACACCGGAACCAACCCACACGGTGGACCGCCAGGATCAATTATCCTATGTACCGCTACCCCTACGTAGTCCTGTTTATGAGAATGCCCATTTCTACCTAAAGATCAAAGATCTCGCTGCTAAAACGGACGCGAATGGCCAATATAAGTTAATTTTCCAAATCAATACGGATACCCTGGGGCCTTTATGGTTTACCCTGTCAACTCAGCCAAATCTATTATCGGTCCAGTGCATTACGGAAAGTAATAGCACCGCTGAACTATTTCGAAATAGTTCCTTAGAGCTACAACAGGATTTATCAGAAGCTGGCTACCAGAACGTTATTGTTTCTTGCCGAATACAACCTGGTATTCGAGGTATTGCCGATATTGATCCGGATTTTGCCGCCAGTGAAGGGTATCTTTTATTGAATGTGCAGGTGTAAGTAATGAAAGAAAAAAAAGAAGCGGTGGCTGCCGCCCTTCGTTATAACCCTGGTGAAGATCAGGCACCTAAGGTAGTTGCTGTTGGCAAGGGGGATCTGGCCAAAGCCATTGAGCGACTTGCTGAGGAACACAATATTCCACTTTACCGTGATGAAACCCTGGCCCATACCCTCACCGAATTGGGTCTGGGTACAGAAATACCGCCGGAACTATATGAGGCCGTGGCCAAGATTATAGCCCATGTAGCCATCCTGGATAAAAAAATGCTTCGATAGAGGGAGTTAGCAGAATGTCACCTCTTATTAAAGTCTTTCTGGTTTTCTTTTTGATTATTGTTTTACTTCGTAAAAAAGTAGGTCTTGGTGCCACAATGATGGCAGCCACATTCGTGCTAGGGACTTTCTTTGGTTTAAACCCCTTGGTTACCTCCCAGCAATTGTTTCTAACACTTCTCGATCCTTCTACCATGGGACTTATTCTTTCACTTGTATTAATTATGATTTTGGAATCAATCATGCGACAAACGGGTATGCTTCGCACCATGACCGATTCTATCTTTGAACTTCCCTGGAACCCCCGCCTGCTGATTGTATCCATCCCAGCAATTATTGGTCTATTGCCTTCTGCCGGCGGAGCTAGGTTCTCAGCACCATTGGTGGACCAAGCAACACGAAATCGATCTTTTACACCGGAAAAAAGAGTTTTCATTAATTATTGGTTTAGGCATATGTGGGAATTCTCTTTACCCTTATATCCTGGGTTACTTTTGTCCGCCCATATTTCAGGTATCTCTCTCTCGGCCATCTTAATGTGGCAATGGCCTTTTTCGATAGTATTTGCCATCCTAGGATATTGGTACGTTTTTCATATTGGTCAGGCAAAGGATGATCCGTCAGACCCCGCCTGTTCAAAGACCAATCGGGTATTTGCTAATCTTTTAAAAATAGGTTCCTTGACCTGGCCCCTCTGGGTCACAGTAATGCTTGTCTTGTTGCATGTTCAAATCGCCCTTTCCTTGACCATTGTTTTACTGCTCCTAATTATTCAAAAAAAATATTCATTACGGTCCGTGTGGCAAACACTGCTTGAACCCCTTACCCTGCGTATCGTTCTTCTTACCTGGGGTACCATGGCCTTTAAGGATGTACTAGAGGTGTCTGGTGCTGTGGAGCAAGTAAGTTCTGCCTTTAACAATATCGGTATCCACCCAATTGCTGCCTTAATCCTTCTGCCGCTTCTTATTGGCATTTTGACAGGCTTGGTGCAGGCTTGTATCGGGGTATCCTTTCCGCTGGTCATGGCTTTGGTTGAACCATCCGCCAGCTATGTCATGCTGGCCTATGTGGCTGGTGTTTCGGGCGTCATGTTATCCCCTGTGCACCTTTGCTTTATTTTGACTGTTGAATATTTTAAGGCTGATTTTATAAAGTCGTACCGCCCTTTATTTGTACCGACCCTATTAATTGTCTTATTTTCAACGGTAGTTTTTAAAATTTTTGCCTATTAGAAAAGCTTGGCTCGCTTGCCGTGACCTTTCGGTCATGACTTAAGGGTGTGCCCCTATGTGCGAGCCGTGCTTTTTTATACGATCCTCCTTAAAATCTTATACTTATGATTAGGGATAAGTAAAGCCCTTCCTCTTTGGGAAGGGCCTTTTGAGTCATCGGACAGTTGCTGGCTGCGCGGGGACTTGGGTTGTTATTTTTTTTAGGGCGTTAATTGCATAGTCCACTTCCTTGGGCTTATTAAAATATGAAAAACTAAAACGAACTAATTTTCCATCAAAGGTCCCCAAGGTATGGTGGGCATCCGGGGCACAGTGTAGACCCGCACGGCAGGCAATATCATACTCCTTATCCAGTATATTGCCAACTTGACCTGCCGTGAAACCGTCTATGGTAAAGGATACGACCGGAACTCGATTATGCATATCGTGATGTCCATATATTTGAAATCCCTTAATCTCCAGGGACCTATCCAGAAAATATTTGGTTAGGTTCATTTCATGTTCACGGATTTTAGCCAGACCGACTTTGCGTATAAATTTAATCCCAGCACCTAGGCCCGCAATGCCCACTGCATTGAGGGTACCGCTTTCGTATTTTTCTGGCATCATATCTGGTTGGGTTGGTGTTTCCGAGCCACTGCCGGTGCCACCCTCTCTCAATGTAAGAAGTGGTACTCCCTCTCGAATATAAAGCCCCCCTGTACCCTGGGGGCCCATTAAACACTTATGCCCAGGAAAGGTAAGGATGCTTATATTCAATTTCTTAACATCTATGTCTAAAAAGCCGGCCGTTTGGGCAGCGTCCAAAATATAATATAAATTATACTTAGCCGCAAGTTTACCCACCTCCGCTGCAGGCATAACTGTACCAGTTACATTTGAAGCATGGGTCATAACGATAGCACGGGTATTGGGCCTAATGGCCCGCTCAATTTCTTCAACTTTAATATTACCCTGGATGTCACAAGGTACCTTTGTAACCTCAACGCCATAGGTTTCCAGTGTATAAAGTGGTCTTGTAACTGAATTATGTTCCATGGTACTGGTAACCACATGTTCTCCCGGTCTTAATAAACCCTTAATGGCAAGGTTTAAACTATCTGTGGCATTTAAGGTAAAGATGATTCTTTTTTTGTCGTCTATGTTAAAAAGTTCTGCTAATAACTTCCTCGTCTCATCTACGATTTCATTTGCTTTGACCGTCCTTCTATGCCCCGCACGTCCGGGACTGGCTCCTATTTCCTGGATAAAGTATTGCATTGCCTGCCATACTTCCGGAGGCTTAGGCCAGGATGTTGCAGCAGAATCAAAGTACACCATTTCATTACCCCCTTTTTTAAAAACTGGACTGACAACCACACCCGAAAGGAAATTTAGGTCTTTAGGGTGTGGTTGTCGGCCTATTTACTGTTCCATCATATGTAATTTTTTATTCTTCAGTTACTAATTCATCTAAAAAAGAAAGGGGTCAAACTTGCAATACAGCAAGCCTGACCCCCTTCTTTAGGGTGCTGGAATGAAATGGCCCGGTTGTTGTTGGAAGGTTTTAATCATTTCTTTACTGACCTCATCAAGCTCCTCTTGATCCTTTGGCGTATCTGAATAGTACTTTATAATACCAGCCGCAATACTCCAAGCTACTTTGCTTTGATATAAGGAATCTCTAAGCATTTCTTCCTCTTTGTGGTTAGTAATAAATCCAATCTCCACAATGGTTGCCGGCATTTTAGTTTTGCGCAGGGCAAAATAATCGACTTGTTTTGCCTTGCGGGTAGTATTCTTTAATATCCCTGTCATTTCAGACTGAATGCACTCTGCCAATCTTTTACTATCCTCCGAACCGGGCTGTGAAAAAACCTGAGCACCGTGTTCCCTTGGACTGGTATAGGCATTACAATGGACACTGATAAATAAATCAGCATTTTTGCCATTCGCTAGCTCGGTTCTACGGGTTAGATCCTGCTGCTTTTTACTTTTCCATCCAGTGGTTGAATTGTCACTCAAGTCTATATCCTCTTCCCGTGTCATAATCACGGTTGCCCCCATTTGCCCCAGCACGGTGGCTAATCTCTTAGAAACCTCTAAGTTTATTTCCTTCTCCGCAACCCCACTCACGCCAATCTTACCCGGGTCCCGGCCCCCATGACCAGGGTCCACGACGATGATCTTATTCGCCAATACATAGGACATGGCTGTAATGTTTTTTTCCCCCCACCAAACAAGGGCCGTTTGAACTATTTGAAAAGCTAAAATGCCAAATACAGTCAGCCCCAATATATATCTCTTTTTTATTCGAAAGGCACCAATTACAGCCACCGCATATCCTCTCCCTTTTAACCGGTTCTATTCCTACAAGGAAAGTTATGCAACAAAACTGGAAAATAGAATGTGCCAAGGAAAATTTATCCTTTCGTTATTTAACAAAAACGACCATACAATACAAGCAGGGGACGGAGGCATTGGCTGAAATAGCGGACCTTTCTGTTGACCATATATCGCACATCGAAACAGGAAATACGAAAATGTCGTTGAATGGTAAAAAACCTTAATCGCTCTTTTTGTTGTGGAATTAGGGGAACGCCCGTTCGGCTACTATCCTATATAAATCATATTTATTAAATATTTAAACTTGGTAATATAAACTTTTTTATGCCGAAGGAAACCCGTTTTTTTTGCAGAAACAAAGAATCGATAAATAAAAAAATGAGGCTTCACTATGAACAACTCCCTTTTGGCAGCAAAATTCTATATGCCAGCACCACAATCCGGTTCGGTAGAACGTTCTCGTCTAGTTGCTTTGCTCAATGAAAGGGCCCACTCAGGTACAAAAATAACGATTGTTTCTGCACCTCCTGGGTACGGAAAGACAACACTGGTTTCTGGTTGGCTTAACCGGGCCGACCATCCCTATGCCTGGCTTTCTCTTGACGAAGGTGATAATGACCCTACGCGTTTTTTTACATATATGATTGCAGCTGTTGAATCTGCAACGGGCATTTCGGGAGCAGCATTGACAGATGTGCTGCGTTCTTCAAATCTACCTCCTGTAGAAAACATCGTTACCTTGCTTGGAAATACCATTGCATCTTCAGAAATCCCTTTTATCCTTGTACTTGACGACTATCATGTTATTCGAAACGTTTTTATCCACGAGGTAATCCAGAAAGTTCTGGATTACTTGCCACCGGTTATGAATTTAGTACTGCTTACACGTGAAGACCCACCGCTGCCTTTTGCAAAATGGCGGGTACGCGGTCAGTTGCTTGAATTACGGGCCTGTGATCTTAGGTTCACCATTGATGAAACAGCAGCTTTTTTCTTTCACAAGGACAATTTAAAGTTAACGGATGAAGAAATAGCAGTTTTATTTAACCGTACCGAGGGATGGATTGCCGGACTGCAGTTGGCAGCGATTTCATTACAGGTCAGGGGGTCAAAACGCTCTGACAGTTTTATAAAAAACTTTAACGGGGGCTATCGCTATATTCTCGACTACCTGATGGAGGAAGTGCTAAGTCAGCAGGACTCCCATGTGCGGGATTTCCTTTGTCAAACTGCCATCCTGGACAGATTTTGCCCGTCATTATGTGACGCGCTGACAGGTAGATATGACAGTAAAGTAATGCTTTCAAAGGTTGAGCAGGCCAACCTGTTTTTGATATCTCTGGATGAAAATAGAGTATGGTTTCGCTATCATCACCTTTTTGCCGACTTCCTTCGAACAGAATTGGCGGAAACAGAGCGGGCAAAGCTGCACAAGAAGGCAGCAGTATGGTATGAGGCCCACGGTTATCCCGACGACGCGGTAAGACATGTGCTGGCATCCGGTGACGTACAGGAAGCCAGGTCTGTGATAGTAAGAGTGGCTGATACAATATTGGAAAGAGGACAGGCCAGAACACTGCTAGGCTGGCTTGATGTTTTGTCTGGTCAATTGTTGCTTCATGACGCTGAACTTCTCAGCCTTAAAGCTGGTGCTTTATTCATGACCAGCCAGGTAGACGAGGCAGGCCATCTCCTCATTCAATCAAAAAAAATACCACCAAGTCAAATTTCTATAACCAGCCGGGCCAGGCTTTTGTCCATTGAGGTATATTTAGGTATCACCCGGGATGATCCGCACACACTGGAACTAGCAAAGGAGACCCTTAATCTCATTGGCGATAATGACCCCCTGCTTAGAATATTTGCACTTAACAACCTTGCCAGAGCCCAGCGTATCACCGGGAACATAGAAGTTTCCAGCAGAACATTCCGTGAAACCATTGCCCTTGCACATCGATTTGGTTCATGCATGCATGCACTGACAGGATTAGCGGAATTGCTTTCTAACCTTTATATCCAAGGCAACCTCAGAGAAGGCTTAGACCTTTGTCACCGGGCCCTGGAGACGGATAGGGCTACAGTCTGGAAATCACATCCATATACAAGTATGCTCAATATACCTCTGGGCCTCTTTTACTATGAAACGGATAAACTGGATTTATCCAGAGACTATCTGATTAAAGGGCTTGAGGCCAGTAAGAGGCTAGGTCTTTACCGCATAATTGGGGGCTTTGCTGAACAGGCTCTAGCTAGGGTGCTATACGTTATGGGAGATAAGAAAGCAGCCTTTTCGTTACTAAAGAAGAGCCATCCTGACATTCACCTGCCTGTCCCTTCTTCCATAGCTTTTTGGCACAATTCCCTGGAGGCAGATTTTAAACTGAAAGAGGGAGACTTAAACGGTGCCATCCAGTGGGCGGAAAAGACCGGGCTCTCCCCCGGTGACCCAATAACCACCCAACGCGAACCATCATACTATGTTTACGCCAGAATATTAATTGCCAGGGGACATTATCATGATGCCCGGATACTCCTTGATAACCTGGAACGGTTCGCCCGAAAGGGTAAACGTAATGGCAGCCTGATATTGATATTCATTCTTCAGAGCCGGGTCAAATTGGCCTTATACGGTATAAAAGAAGCCATCCCCTACATGGAGGAAGCTGTCAAACTTGCAGCCCCGGAAGGTTACTTCCGAACATTCCTTTATGAGGGCACAGATGTTGCTATGTTACTACGAGAAGTGCGTCACTTGTCACCGGTATTTGTGAGTAATTTAATAAAAGTGTTTGACGGTTGCAAAGCTACTCCTACTTTGTGCGAAGGCATCCCGGTGACTGAACTTATTGAGCCGCTAAGCGAACGTGAACGGGAAGTACTCAGCCTTATAGCCAGTGGCTTATCGAATGCTGACATTGCCCAAAAGTTGCACCTCACTGTGGGCACTGTGAAGTGGCATGCTAATAAAATCTACTCAAAACTAAATGTCAAAACACGTATCCAGGCAACGGCTAAGGCCAGGAACCTTGGATTGCTGGATTAAACTTTGACTGCCCTTAAGGGGCAGTCATTTTTTCGCCCTAAAACCTAACTTTGGTTAGGTTACAACCTAACCATCCTTCCGATAAAATCAATAAAAACAGCTAAAAAGATTCAATTGTAAAACCTAACGAGGGTGCTCAGTATCTATAAAAAAGGAGGTTAAATAATGAATAACAAATCCATGATCATTATCGGAGCCGGCGTGGCGGGACTCTCAACCGGTTGCTACGCTAGAATGAACGGCTATAAAACCCATATTTATGAACTGCATACTGCCCTGGCGGCCTTTGTACTGCCTGGCAGCGCAAAGGTTATACAATTGATGGTTGTATACACTGGCTACTTGGTTGCCAACCAAACTCGCCTTTTCATTCCCTTTGTAAAGAGTTAGGCATCCTAAAAAACAACCGTTTTCAGATTCTTAAAGAGTTTTCTTCCTTCTTGAACGAAAAAACCGGTCAAAAATTGGTTGTTACTTTTGACCTGAAGCGTTTGGCCAACGACATGAAAACAATGGCACCCGAGGACGAAAAAATTATTGACGAATTTATCGCTGGCTGCCATATTATGCAAGGTGTTTTCCATGCACCCAAGCCAGAACTTGTGGAATTTCTGAAAGATTACAACATGCCGGTAGTCGAGTTCGCCAAGAGCTTCAAAAATCATTATTTGCGTTGGTACATAACTCACATGATGGTCCCGCAAATGCCGACGTATGCAATGTTATTTACACTCGGGCTGTTGGCCGATGGGCAGTTGGGTTTGGTAGAAGGCGGTTCCCTAAACTTTTCCCTTGCCATTGCTCAGTATTATCAGGATTTGCAGGGGGAAATAACCTATGGGGCCCGCGTAGAAGAAATACTTGTAAAAAACAGCACCGTGATCGGCATTCGGCTGGCTGACGGCAGCGAACACCGGGCTGATGTGGTCGTTTCGGCTGCCGATGGTTTCAGTACTATTTTTCAAATGCTGGGCGGAAAATATGTTGACCAGAGTATCCGTGAACGGTATGCACAGTGGCCCATATTTTGGCCAATTCATCTCATCAGTTTCGGTGTTGCCCGCCAATTCCCTAATGAACCACCGGTCAAAAAGATTTTACTTAAAGAACCCATTCATACCGGTGTCCAAGATACGGATAATTTTCGGTTGCGAATCTTTAACTATGACCCTTCTTTAGCACCTGAAGGCAAGACAGTCGTTCAGGTTTTGCTGGACACAGATTTTGACCACTGGTATCATTTACAGGAAAACAGAGCCCTTTATGAAGCTGCAAAGGCAAAGCTGGCCCACGATGTGCTGCGGCGGCTAGAGACCCTCTACCCCGGTATTTCCTCCCAGGTAGAAATAACGGATGTAGCCACACCCTATACTTTTTGGAGGTATACCCGCAATCATCGGGGCTCCTTTGAGGGCTGGCTGCCGACACCCGAGGCAATGAGAACCACCATACCTAAAACTTTGCCGGGTTTAGCCAATTTCTATATGGTCGGCCAATGGGTCCAGCCCGCAGGCGGTATTGAGCAGTCGATCTCTTCAGGACGCAACTTAGTGAAAACTCTCTGTGAACAGGAAGCAATGGAATTTTCTACGGTCAAACCGTAATGCTAGTATATTCTTTCCATTTCGATAACTATAACAATTCCAAAATAGACAAGGGGCTATCAGAGAACACAGAGGACACAAAGGGACGGTTCTTTTGTGTTCCCTTGTGGTTATTATTGTGAGAACAATCCTGCTATGTCATAATTAAAGTAATCAATTTTAAATTGAGGGGGGACTAAATGAATACAAATGTAATGACGACTATTCCTTTTACTATTGATCGTGATTTGCTATTTACACATTTACATACACATTTACATATCAAGCCGGACGAACTTTATGCCCAGGATGTAGAAAACATGATTGAGCAAGCGTTGAAAATCGGCAAACCCAAGGTCGCCTATCGATTAGCCTATATAGAGTCCAAGGGAGACGATTTTGTCGTAGTGGACGGAATTAAGTTCACCAGTAGAATATTGCGGGTCAACCTGGAAGAAACCTTTAAAGTTGTCCCTTATGTTATCACTTGCGGGGAAGAACTTGAAGAATGGGCAAAAACCTTTAATCATATGCTTGAAACCGGTTGTGCCAATGGCATTATGGAAGCAATTATGCATTCCGCCCGGGTGCACTTTTTTGCCAAAGTTGAGGAAGAATATCATTTAGACCATGCCGTCAACATGAATCCCGGTTCTCTTGAAGATTGGCCGCTCAAAGAACAAGCACCTTTATTCCAACTGTTAGGTGATGTCAAAGGCTTAATCGGGGTGGAATTGAAAGAAAGCTTTCTCATGAGCCCTCTAAAAACAGTATCCGGTTTCCGATTTTCTAAGAAAGGCGGTTACGAGAATTGTCAGCTTTGCCCTAGAGAGAAGTGCCCCGGGCGGAGAGTCCCTTATGATCAAAATTTGTATGCAGAAAAGTATCAATTAAAGTAATGCGATTCGATCAAGCCCCTCGCATCGGACGGGCTTGATGCTTTTTGGGAGACACCCGATTCTCCATTACTAACGAGTTGATTTTTAGCCATTTTAAAAGGCTCTTAAGACAGCAAAAAGCCCCGCAAACACTGGATTTGCGGGGCTTTGGTTTTTGTAGCTATTAACGTTTGGAGAATTGAGGAGCACGACGTGCTTTCTTAAGACCGTATTTACGACGCTCCTTCATACGAGGGTCACGGGTTAAGAAGCCAGCGCGCTTTAATACAGGACGCAGATTGGGGTCGGCTTGTATTAAGGCACGAGCAAGACCATGTCTAACAGCACCTGCTTGACCGCTTACGCCACCACCAATTACCTTAGCCAGAACGTCAAAACGACCTGTTGTGCTGGTTAACTCCAGGGGTTGACGAACAACCATATCTAAAGTTTTACGACCAAAATAGTCTAATACTTCTTTGTTATTTACGACAATTTTACCTTCGCCAGGAACCAAATAAACTCTGGCTACGGCGTTTTTACGACGACCAGTTCCGTAAAACTGTACTTGAGCCACAATATTTCCTCCTTCCGGTAAAGATCTTAAAAATTAGCAGTTCCATACTTCCGGCTGTTGAGCCTGATGGGGATGTTCACTACCTACATAAACCTTTAGTTTTTTAGCCTGTTGAGCTCCTAAACGGTTGTGAGGCAGCATACCTTTAATGGCTTTCTCTACCATCAGTTCAGGCCGCTTATCCATCATAACGCGGTAAGAAGTTTGCTTTAAACCGCCAGGATAGCCACTGTGCCGGTTGTACATTTTCTGATCCAATTTATTACCGGTAAGGATTACCTTATCAGCATTAATAACAACCACAAAATCTCCGGTGTCTACATGAGGTGTAAACATAGGAGTGTGCTTGCCACGCAGGATACGTGCAGCTTCTACTGCAACACGACCAAGTACCTTTCCTTCGGCATCTATGACATACCATTTCCGCTGTACCTCAGCTGGCTTGGCCATAAACGTAGTCTTCATTTATACGTTACCCTCCCTATAAAGCCTTAAAGCCTGTGCCAGCTTACGATAACGGGGCGGGAATCGCAACTGGCCACACATAAGAGTATTTTAATCCATCGCTATACCCCTGTCAAGTAGAAGCGTCTTACTTTATCGTTGGAAGATTTTCTGCACCCGCATTCGCCTCGTACTCCACTTCCATTAAACACAATCCCTGGGGTGGGACTGTGGAGCCTGCCAGGGTACGGTTCCTGGCCTGAATAATCTTTGGTATGTCTTCTGACTTTATTTTACCAATACCAATTCCCAGTAAGGTGCCTGTGATAATGCGAACCATATTGTATAGGAAACCATTTCCCCTTAGGTAAAGATGCATAATCGGTAATTCCTCAACAATTTCTGCCCGAAAAATGGTTCGGATGGTATCCTTAACCGGTGTGCCTTGGGCTTGAAAACTTTTAAAATCATGGCTTCCCAGTAGATACCGGGCACCTTCCTGCATGGATTTGAGATCCAGCTTCCTTGGTTCATGGTAGCAATAAAGTCGATGAAAGGGTGAAAGAACCCTATGGTTGTAAATGGAGTAACGATAGGTCTTGGCCAAGGCGGAAAACCTAGCATGAAAGTCCAGTGGTACTTCCTCTGCTTTAATAATTTTAATATCTGGTGGTAATAGGGCATTCATTGCTACGTGTATCTTTGCCACGGGTATTGGCCACCTATCACTGCGAAAATTAACAACCTGCCCCAGGGCATGAACCCCTGCGTCGGTACGACCAGCCCCGATTACCTGAATGGGGCTTTTAGCAAGAGTACGAAGGGCTCTTTCCAATGCTTCCTGTATGGTTAACAAGCCAGTTCCCCTTTGCTCTTGAAAGCCGTGATAATTTGTCCCATCATAGGCCAAGGTTAGCTTAATATTTTTCATCCGGCCCCTCCAACGATCCAATCTCCGGCAATTTTTACGGGCGTCTGACCTCCAAGGATTACGGTAACCAAAGTAGCCAGCACTAGCAGCAGGATCACTCGATCCATCCTTTTGTATCGATACTGCCTTAGCCTTGTACGACCCTGGTCACCCCTATAGCAGCGTGCATCCATGGCCACGGCCAAATCATCTGCCCTTCTGAGAGAACCTGCCAGCAAGGGAACCAGCAAGGCCACCGAGGCCTTGACCCTTTGGCCAAGCTTGCCGGAAGCAATATCTCCCCCCCTGGCTTGTTGTGCTTTCATAATAACCTCGGCTTCTTCCAATAGAGTGGGAATAAATCTCAAGGCTATGGTTAGCATCATAGCTAATTCGTGAACTGGCAACCCCATGGATTTAAAAGGGTTGAGAAGCTTTTCCAGTGCCCCAGTAAGATTCACCGGCGTGGTCGTCATGGTAATCAGCATGGTCGATATAATCAGCAGGCCTAACCGATAAACAAGCCTAAGACCTAGGAAAAGCCCCTCACGGCTAACTTTAAATAAGCTCCACTGCCAGAGTGTTTCTCCGGGGTAGGAGATAGACTGTACAATCAGTCCAATTAGTAGGAAAATCCAAAGGAATTTCATGCCTCGCAGGAAGGCCGTAAGTGGTACCTTGGCGAAAGCCAGGGCCAATAACACGGGTAAGGCAGCCACAGGATAATCCAACGGCTGTTTAGCGAATAAAACGGATGCCACAATAATGGGTAAAGCCAACAGCTTGGCCCTGGGGTCCATACGATGGATTATGGAGTTACCGGGATAATACTGACCCACTGTAATATTTGAAAAAAGGGACAAAGTGTTCTTCCTTCCTGTTTTGACGACTAATGGCTAACTACTAAAATGGCCCCTGGCCTTTAATAGCCTCCCCACTTCCCGTTCAGCCTCATGGAGGGTGGTCATTTCCTTAACAGAAACTCCTTTCCCCTTAAGAGAAGCAGCTAGCTCGGATGCAAAGGGAACGCCGAGGCCCAGGGCTTCTAGTTTTTCCTTGTTGTTAAAAACTTCCTGGGGTGTACCCTCCATGGCTACTTTGCCCTGTTGCAAAACGGTTACACGGTCTGCACGGCAAGCCACCTCTTCCATATCGTGGGTTACCAGGACAATGGTTACCTTTTCCTTACTGCACAGGGTGCTAAACATATTCATTAATTGTTGACGTCCACGGGGATCGAGACCGGCTGTTGGTTCATCCAGCAATAATATTTTAGGCTCCATGGCTAGGATTCCTGCTATGGCCACTCTTCGTTGTTGACCCCCACTAAGCTTAAAAGGTGATACTTGAAAGTATTCTTTTTCCAGCTTTACCCTGTCCAGTGCCCTTTTAACCCTACGGTTAACCTCGGTTTGCCCTAAACCAAGATTTTGGGGCCCGTAGGCTACATCGTGCCAAACGGTATCCTCAAATAATTGTTTTTCAGGGTATTGGAAAACCACCCCTACCTGACGCCATAATTGAGTACGGTTTTTTTTAATAGACAAATCTAATCCGGCTATTTTTACTGTACCCTTGCCTGCTATTAACCCTGCCATTACTTGCAGTAGGGTAGACTTTCCTGAGCCCTGGGAACCTATGATGGCCCTAAACTCCCCCTCAGCCACTGAGAAATTCAAGTCACCTAGAGCCTGTCGCTCCATCGGGCTTTTGGGGGCATAGACTACATTTAGTCCTTTAATCTCAATTATTGGGGACATAGATGCTCAATCCAATCTGCTACAGATAGTGAGGCCTTGGGCACAATCAGGTCCTTTTGCTTAAGTCTGCGGGCTAGTTCTGCCGCCGGAGGAAGTTCCAAACCAAGCTTGGCCAGCCAGTCAATATCAGCAAAACACTCCTGGGGAGTCCCTTGGAAGGCTACTTTCCCTTGTTCCATTACAACAACCCGATCAGCCGTTACTGCCTCTGACATATCATGGGTCACTAACACAAGGGTTTTGCCCATTTTTTTTAATCTGTTAAGTTCCTGGAGAACTTTTTTCCTGCCTCCAGGGTCCAACATGGAAGTGGGTTCGTCTAGAACCAACACCTCTGGTTCCAAGACCAATACCGCAGCGATGGCTACCCTTTGTTTTTGTCCGCCTGAGAGTTTGTGAGGGGGAAATTCCAGCAAGGACGTTAGGCCCATTGCCTGACTTATATCATTAATTCGTTTTTTCATTTCTTCTGGTTCAACACCCATATTTTCCATGCCAAAGGCCAGTTCTTCTTCCACCAATGCAGCCACTAACTGGTTATCCGGGTTTTGAAAGACCATGCCTACTTTGCTTCTGATTCCCCAAATATTCGTTTCATCACAGGTGGCTAACCCATCTACAATAACCTTGCCCTCAATGGGTAATAACAAACCGTTTAATAGGCGGGCCAAGGTTGACTTGCCAGAACCATTGGGACCTAGCACCGCAATGGTTTCCCCGGGAAAGAATTCTAGATTAATCTTCTCTAGGGTGTATTTTTTACTTCCCTCTGGATAGCGATAAAAAACGTTCTTAACAGATATAATTGGGTTTCTCATATTACCTCACAGAAAAAATAACGGTAGCCCTCGGATGGACTCATATGCCAAAAAAGCCCCAGGAGACCAAAATAGGTTTATCCCCGGGGCTTTTTGCCTTACATTTAGGCAAGGCGAAACGGAAACCACACTAGCCCGGGGTTTCCGCCAATTCTTTACGCCATGGAATTATACTAGTTCCAACAGCACCATTTCAGCTGCGTCACCCCGGCGATAACCCACTTTAATGATGCGTGTGTATCCGCCTTGGCGATCAGCATATTTGGGAGCGATGGTATCAAAAAGTTTTTTCACTACATCTTCTTCATAGATGTATTCTAAGCACTGGCGGCGAGCAGCCAGGTCGCCTTTTTTGGCAACAGTTACCAACTTATCAGCAATGCTACGTACATCTTTAGCTCTGGGTCCGGTGGTTTCAATCCGTTCATCCCGGAATAAAGAGGTAACGAGGTTTCTCAGCATCGCTTTGCGATGGCCAGTGGTTAAACCAAATCTACGATAGCCCACAATTCGTCCCTCCCTTACTCGTCTTCGGTTCTAAGCGACAGGCCTAGTTCGTGTAATTTATTAATTACTTCTTCCAGCGACTTCTTGCCAAGGTTACGAACTTTCATCATATCCTCTTCGTTACGCTGAATCAGTTCTTCTACAGTGTTGATGCCAGCCCGTTTCAGGCAGTTGTAGGAGCGTACAGACATGTCAAGTTCCTCAATCGTCATCTCAAGGATCTTGTCCTTTTGCTCCTCTTCCTTTTCTACCATAATTTCCACATCATTAACTGTCTCGGTTAAACCAACAAACAGCCTAAGATGCTCATTTAAAATTTTGGCAGAAAGGCTTGTGGCCTCGTCCGGTCGGATACTGCCGTTGGTCCAGACCTCAAGAGTGAGCTTGTCATAGTCCGTTATCTGACCTACCCGAGTGTTTTCCACATTGTAATTCACCCGGCGTACCGGTGTATAGATAGAATCAATGGGTATAACCCCTATAATATGCTCGCCCTTTTTATTCTTCTCTGCTGAAGAATAGCCCCGGCCTTTGTTTACGGATATCTCCATAAACAACCTTCCACCGGTGTCAAGGGTTGCCAGATGCAACTCCGGATTTAGGATTTCTACATCGGCATCACAAATAATATCACCGGCAGTGACGGGACCTTCGGTCTGAGCTTCCACCCGAAGAACTTTTTCCTCGTCGCTGTGAATTTTAAGGCAAAGATTTTTCAGGTTTAGAATGATATCGGTAACATCCTCTTGAACCCCGGGAACTGTGGCAAATTCATGCAATACACCCTCAATTTTAACGGATGTAACAGCAGCCCCAGGCAGGGAGGATAGTAGAATCCTGCGCAGCGAGTTGCCCAGGGTAATCCCGTAACCACGCTCCAGCGGTTCTACTACAAATTTACCGTATGTGTTATCCTCACTCTGTTCAACAATCTCAATCTTCGGCTTTTCAATCTCCAACAATTCGGTAACCCTCCTTTGGCCGGACCGGAACTAACATACCGACCAATTACCTGGAATACAGCTCGACAATTAAGTGCTCTTCAACCGGAGCGTCGATTTGATCCCGGCTGGGTAATGCAATAACTCTACCTTTGGCTTCTTGACTGTCATACTCCATCCAAGCCGGAGGAGTACGATCAGCAGATCTCTCCATTAGTTCTTTAATACGTGGGGAGGCTTTACTCTTCTCACGAACAGCAATTTCATCACCAACACGAACTTGGAAAGAAGGAATGTTTACCTTTTTACCGTTTACGGTAAAGTGGCCATGCAGAACCAGTTGTCTTGCCTCTACCCTAGAAGCGCCTAGGCCTAGACGGTAAACTACATTATCCAAGCGACGCTCTAAAAGACGCAGCAGGTTCTCACCGGTAACACCGGGTTGACGCTCTGCATGTTCAAAATAGTTGCGGAAAGGCTTTTCTAGTACACCGTATATACGACGTGCTTTCTGCTTTGCACGCAACTGAATACCATATTCAGAAACTTTCTTGCGACCTTGACCATGTTGTCCGGGAGCATAACTACGACGGTCAATAGCACATTTACCGGTGTAGCAGCGGTCTCCCTTCAAATACAGTTTGAGGCCTTCACGCCGACAAAGACGGCAGTGTGGACCAGTGTATCTTGCCATGGAAACTCATGCACCTCCCTAATTACACTCTCCGGCGCTTAGGCGGCCGGCAACCATTATGCGGAATCGGAGTAACATCCTTAATCATGTTAACTTCCAGACCAGCAGCCTGCAGTGAACGAATTGCAGCCTCACGTCCGGAACCAGGTCCCTTAACTGTAACTTCTACTTCTTTCAAACCGTGTTCCATCGCGTCTTTGGCGGCAGCTTCTGCGGCCATTTGGGCAGCAAAGGGAGTGCTTTTACGGGAACCCTTAAAGCCAACTTGACCAGCACTGGACCAGCCAAGGGTATTGCCCTTAAGGTCAGTAATGGTAACGATGGTATTGTTAAAGGTGGACTTAATATGTGCCACACCTGACTCAATATTTTTCTTGTCTTTGCGTTTAGTTCTTACTTGGCGACGAGCCATGTTTGTTCTTTACCCCCTCTCGCCTTACTTCTTCCTGCGTGCACCAACCGTCCTCTTGGGACCCTTACGGGTACGAGCGTTGGTTTTTGTACGCTGGCCGCGAACAGGAAGTCCGCGACGGTGTCTGAGGCCACGATAACAGCCAATTTCAATCAGACGCTTGATGTTGAGAGCAACTTCTCTGCGGAGGTCACCTTCAACCTGAACATTTTTATCAATATAATCTCTAAGCTTGTTGACTTCTTCTTCTGTTAAATTTTTAATTCTAGTTTCTGGGTTTACGCCAGTTTGGGCTAGAATTTTTTGAGCAGTTGGCTTACCAATGCCGTAGATATAGGTAAGAGCGATTTCTGCTCTCTTATCTTTCGGCAGGTCCACCCCGGCAATACGTGCCATATTACGAATACACCTCCCGTGTTACCCTTGCTTTTGCTTGTGCTTGGGATTTTCGCAGATAACCATAACCTTACCTTCACGGCGGATAATCTTGCATTTTTCACAAATCGGTTTAACCGATGGTCTGACTTTCATAATGTAACCCTCCTTTGGGGGATCTTGTTTACTTAAAGCGGTAAACGATGCGACCCCGGGTTAAGTCATAGGGAGACAGTTCCACCGTAACCCTGTCGCCAGGTAGTATACGGATAAAATTCATCCGAATTTTTCCCGATACATGTGCCAGTACCTTATGTCCGTTCTGTAATTCCACCCGAAACATCGCGTTTGGGAGCGGCTCTAATACTTTACCTTCTACTTCTATAACATCATTTTTTGACATTGCTCTTTTAACCAACCTCCTTAACCTTTGAGTAAAGGCTACTCCTGGAGCTTTCTGATCAATATAGCCAATTCAGACATGATCTCTGCATTTGTTAACTTCACTTGAGCAGCTAGCTTTGTAGCGATCACCTCTGAATACATCTGATAAATTTTAAGATGCTTCAGGTTCTTTCTCTTGGGTTTCTCTATACCACGATATTCCCCATCGGTAACATTTACAAAACTATTGCCAGAAGTGCTAACAACCAGGTAGTACCTTTCAACATCACGCCCCTGGGTCGAACTTACCAATTGCCCGGGCCTCACTTCTTCTACCAAACCTTGCACCTCCAACACTTTTATGTGCAGGGCATCTACAGTTTTGTTAGAATTTCCGGTGTATCATCGGTTATGGCGATTGTATGTTCAAAGTGAGCTGACAACCTTCCGTCTAGGGTTACGACCGTCCAATCATCCTCAAGGGTACGTACCTCAAAGGTGCCCAAGTTTACCATTGGTTCAATTGCTAATGTCATTCCTTTTTTTAGCCTGGGTCCTCGGCCAGGAGGTCCAAAATTGGGTATCTGAGGATCCTCATGCATTTTGGCTCCTATACCATGCCCCACATAATCCCGAACAACTGACATGCCCTGTTTCTCGACACATTTTTGGACGGCATTCGAAACGTCGGAAAGGCGATTGCCTTCCACCGCTTGAGCAATGCCGGCATATAATGATTCTTCGGTTACCCTTAGAAGTTGCTGAGCCTCTTGACTGATGGTACCCACTGGTAATGTAAGGGCACTGTCACCAACAAAACCATTTATTACCGCACCACAGTCAATGCTAATAATATCCCCATTCTCCAATTTTCTTAAACCGGGGATTCCATGTACAACTTCTTCATTCACAGAAGTACATAGAGTTCCGGGAAAACCGCCATACCCTTTAAATGCCGGTTTAGCACCTTTACGAACAATAAAATCCTCAGCCTCTTGGTCAAGCTCCTTGGTTGTAACGCCCGGCTTAACCATATCTTTGAGAACTTCAAAGGTTTCGGCCACAACTCTTCCGGCATCCCGCATATAGTTTAGTTCTCGCTCGTTTTTAATAGTAATCATTTATTTCACCCGCTATTTCAAGAAGCCTTGGTAACTCCGCATCAGCAGGTGAGATTCAATCTGCTTCATCGTATCTAAAGCAACACCCACAACAATCAATAGCGCGGTGCCGCCAAAGTATACGTTGGGAATACGGGTTAACACTAGTATTACGTTTGGCAGGATAGCAATCAGTGCTAAGAAGACTGCACCAGCCAAAGTGATTCTACTCATTACTTTGCCAATATATTCTGCCGTGGACCGTCCAGGACGTAAACCAGGAATGAAGCCACCGTACTTCTTAATGTTCTCTGCCATATCAACTGGATTCATAATTACTGCTGTGTAGAAGTAAGTAAAACCAATAATTAGCAAAGCATATAAAAGACTGTTGAGTACGCCACCCCAGGCAAACCACTTTAAGTACCAATCGGCAACGCCGCTACCTTGGAACCAAGAGGCAATTTGACCCGGAAACATTAACAGTGAAGAAGCAAAGATAATAGGAATAACTCCAGCTTGGTTTACCTTTAAAGGCAAGTGGGAGGTTTGCCCGCCGTATACACGACGTCCCACCACACGCTTAGCATACTGTACAGGGATGCGACGTTGACCTTCCTGTACATATACAACGGCAACTATCACCAGAATACCAATAATCACCAGAGCCAGTATGCTAAAGATATTAATTGTTCCTGCCTGTAGATACTGTCCAATGCTAACCATCGCTGAGGGAATTCTTGAAACGATACCAGCAAATATCAGTAGTGATATACCATTGCCTATTCCTTTATCTGTGATTTGTTCGCCCATCCACATTAACAGAACGGTTCCCGCTGTAAATGTAAGGGCCACAGTCAGGTAGTTTAAGGTACTGGGGCTAGCCAGCGCACCCTTTAGAGCCATGGTCATGCCGATGGCCTGAACAAAAGCTAGCACTGCTGTAAAATACCGGGTATATTGGGTAATTTTTTTACGCCCCTCTTCCCCTTCCTTGGCTAATTTCTCTAAATGAGGAATTACCACCGTCAGGAGCTGCATAATAATCGAGGCGTTAATGTAAGGGGTAATACTCATGGCGAAGATACTCGCGTTTTTGAATGCACCCCCGGAAATAACATCAAAGAAACCAAGCAATTGACCCTTTGTCAGCAGGTTGGCAAATGCTTCCGGGTTAACTCCAGGTACCGGTATGTGGGCACCAACCCGGAACAAGAAGAGCATTGCCAGGGTAAAAAGCAGCTTGCTCCGCAGTTCGTCAAGTTTGAACGCAGTTGTCAGGCTGTTTAACACCCTTAGATCACCTCGGCTTTTCCGCCTGCAGCAGCAATCTTTTCGGCTGCTGTTTTACTAAAGGCGTGAACTTTTACGGTTAATGCTTTGTCAAGTGTGCCATCTCCCAAAATCTTCACACCGTCGCCAATCTTCTTTATTACACCTGCTTCAAGCAATAATTCTGGAGTTACTTCCGTGCCGGCTTCAAAAACATTTAATTGATCCAAGTTGATAGCAGTAATCTGCTTCTTGAAAATGTTTGTAAAACCCCTCTTCGGCAACCGACGCTGTAACGGCATTTGACCGCCTTCGAAACCAGGACGAACACCGCCGCCTGATCTTGCATTTTGACCTTTGTGACCTTTGCCGGCAGTTTTACCTAAACCGGAGCCGATACCTTGACCCTTACGGGTTGGTTTTGTTCTTGCACCGGGAGCTGGTCTTAGTTCGGAAAGATTCACCGGTACACCTCCTTTAGGCTTCCTCAACCTTAATCAGATGAGAAACTTTATTGATCATACCCCGAATACCAGGGGTATCGTTTTGTTCAACCATACTATTGGTCTTACCCAAGCCAAGGGCGCGGACAATTTTCCGCTGTGCCTCAGGCCTGCCGATAAGACTGCGTACAAGCGTAATTTTCAGCTTGGCCATTGTCCGTCCCCCTAACCTAATAATTCTTCTACGCTTTTGCCGCGTAGTCGAGCCACTTCTTCTGGGGTCTTAAGCATCTTAAGTCCCTCCATGGTAGCGTTTACCATGTTGTTGGCATTATTGGAGCCTAAGGATTTTGTTAAGATATCTCTTACACCAGCTAATTCCAGGATGGCACGTACAGGACCACCCGCAATAACACCAGTACCTTTAGCGGCTGGCTTCATTAAAACTTTTCCAGCTCCGAAGCGACCTTGTACCTCGTGGGTTATGGTAGTTCCGTTTAAGGCAACTTCTACCATGTTTTTCTTAGCATCTTCAATTCCCTTGCGAATAGCTTCAGGAACTTCAGCGGCTTTACCTAAACCGGCACCCACGTGGCCATTACCGTCGCCAACTACCACCAGAGCGGAGAAGCTAAAGCGCCGACCACCCTTAACAACCTTAGCAACACGGTTAATATAAACAACCTTTTCGGTTAGTTCCAGCTTGCTGGCATCAATTCTTGCAGCCATGTGTCGTTGCTTCCCTCCTTTAAGATTAGACTAAAAGTCTAATCCTGCTTCTCTGGCAGCATCTGCCAGAGCTTTTACACGACCGTGGTAGAGGTATCCTGCACGGTCAAATACTACTTCCTTAACACCCTTTTCCAGGGCTAGCTTGCCGACTAAATCGCCAACAGCTTTGGCAGCTTCAATGTTACTGCCATTTTTCATTTTTCCCTTTAGTTCCGGCGATAGGGTTGAAGCAGCAACCACGGTCACGCCAGTTTCATCATTGATGAGTTGGGCATAGATATTATTCAGGCTGCGGAAAACGTTAAGACGTGGTCTTGCCGCTGTACCCAAAATTTTATTCCGGACTCTGCGACGACGTTTTGCACGTATCGCTTTACGGTCAGGTTTGGTAAGCAACCGAGTTCAACTCCTTCCCTATTTCTTGCCTTTACCGCCGGCTTTACCGGCCTTGCGGCGAATGATCTCGCCTTCGTATTTAATACCCTTGCCTTTGTATGGCTCAGGCTCACGAACTGCACGGATATTGGCCGCCAATTGACCTACGGCTTGCTTATCGCATCCCTTGACAGCAATCTTAGTTACTGCGGGAACTTCGATCTCTATACCAGCCGGGGGTTCTATTTCAACCGGGTGAGATTTACCGATGGTCAGCACCAGCTTATTACCCTGCTTGGCAGCACGGTAACCAACACCAACCAGCTCAAGGTTACGCTGGAAGCCATTGGTCACCCCTACCACCATGTTACTTAACAGGGTGCGGGTTAGACCATGTAAAGCTCTGTGGTTCTTAGCATCACTGGGACGCTCTACCACCAGATTGCCTTCCTCCAGTTTAATGATCATATCCTGGTGGAATTCCTGTTCCAATTGACCTTTGGGTCCTTTAACAGCTAATACTTTGCCGTCGATTTTTACATCAACACCCTGGGGTACTGGAATAGGCTTTTTACCAATCCTGGACATCTGTCACACCTCCTGTTACGACGCTTACCAGACGTAGCAAATGACTTCGCCACCGAGACCGGATTGACGTGCTTGCTTATCCGTCATAATTCCCTTTGATGTGGATACAATGGCGATACCTAAGCCACCTAATACTTTAGGTATTTGGTCTTTCTTGGCGTATACACGCAGACCGGGCTTAGAAATTCTTTTTAGTCCAGTGATAACGCGTTGTTTATTCATACCGTACTTAAGATACAGTCTAATAATTCCTTGTTTACCATCTTCAATCGTTTCAAAATCTTTAATGTAGCCCTCTTGCTTCAGGATCTCAGCAATAGCCTTTTTTACATTGGAGGCCGGGGCTTCTACCTTATCATGGTAAACAGTGTTAGCATTGCGAACCCTTGTTAAAAAATCCGCAATGGGATCAGTCATGACCATGTGATGCAACCTCCTTCCTGATTACCAGCTGGCTTTCTTTACTCCCGGAATCTCCCCGCGATAGGCAAGCTCCCGGAAGCAAATACGGCAAATACCAAACTTTCTCATATAACCATGGGGCCGCCCACACAGTTTGCAACGATTATGTCCTCGCACCGTAAACTTTTGTGGTGCATTCGCCTTATTAATCATGGATTTTTTGGCCACCGAATTACCCTCCTTTACCGGAAGTTAGCTTACTTAACAAAGGGGATGCCCATAAGTTTTAGTAGCTCTCTGGCTTCTTCGTCAGTTTTTGCAGTGGTTACGAATGTAATATCCATACCACGTACCTTGTCTATTTTGTCATACTCTATTTCTGGGAAAATCAGCTGTTCCTTCAGGCCCATGGTGTAGTTACCACGTCCGTCAAAGGATTTATCTGATACTCCACGGAAATCTCTAACCCGAGGTAGAGCAACGTTGAACAGTCTATCAACAAATTCATACATACGCTCACCGCGCAGGGTTACTTTTGTACCAATGGTCATACCTGCACGCAGTTTAAATGCAGCGATTGACTTTTTAGCTTTAGTTGTAATGGGGCGTTGGCCGGTAATGGTCATTAAATCACCAACTGCAGCATCAACGGCTTTGCTGTTTTGAACGGCTTCGCCCAAACCAACGTTAACAACAACTTTTTCAAGCTTAGGAGCCTGCATGATATTCTTATAACCAAACTTTTGTATTAAAGCCGGTTGAACTTCGCTCAGGTACTTATCCTTTAGCCTTGCCACGTTTTTTCCTCCTTTCCTAGCCCTTATTAGCTGAGTAATTCTCCGCAATGTTTGCAAATACGCTCTTTGTTACCACTATCCAAAACTTTCTTTTGAATACGGGTAGCTTTGTTGCACTTGTTGCAGAACAGCATAACATTAGAGCTATGGATGGGGGCCTCTTTTTCCACTATACCCCCCTGGGGCATTTGGGGAGTGGCCTTCTGATGACGCTTAACAACGTTTACACCTTCAACAGTCACACGACTTTTAGCTGGTTCAACAGTAACAACTTTACCTTTTTTGCCAGCATCTTTGCCTGTGATTACCATTACAGTATCGCCCTTACGAACGTGAACTTTCGGCATGTAGTTCATACACCTCCCGATTAAGAGGCGAGAGGACATTTAAGGTTGGATCGAATTTCTCTCCTACCACTCTTACCTCTTGCTTAATCCGACTAGATAACTTCAGGTGCAAGTGAAACAATCTTCATAAAGTCTTTTTCACGCAACTCCCGGGCTACGGGTCCAAAGATACGTGTTCCCCTGGGGGTTTTGTCATCTTTGATGACAACAGCGGCGTTTTCATCAAACTTTATATAAGAACCGTCTGGACGGCGTACTTCTTTAGCAGTGCGTACGATAACACACTTAACAACATCACCCTTTTTAACAACGCCGCCGGGTGTAGCTTCTTTTACGGAAGCAACAATGATATCGCCAACACTGGCATAACGACGCAGGGCACCACCTAAAACACGAATACATTGTAACTTTCGGGCTCCTGTGTTGTCTGCTGCCTTTAATCTCGTTTCAACTTGAATCACGAATAAAACCTCCCTTCGTGCCCGGTATTAGCCAAAATTAAAGTTGTTCGGCCCTTTCCAGGATTTCTATCAGACGCCAGCGCTTATCCTTGGAAAGCGGACGGGTTTCCATGATACGTACAGTATCGCCAATGCGACAGCTGTTATCTTCATCATGAGCTTTAAATTTTGTAGTCTTACGAATGGTGCGGTTATATAAAGGGTGGCGAACACGATCTTCAACAGCCACAACGATCGTTTTTTCCATCTTGTCGCTGACTACTTTACCTTGACGAATCTTGCGCATGTTACGCACTTGTTCCACCATCGTACCTCCTTCCTGGTCGATGACATATTGCACGACCCTATCGAATACCTAATTTTCTTTCGGTTTCGACGGTCTTTAAGCGAGCAATATTACGTTTAACATCTTTGATTTTCATGGGGTTATCCAATTGTCCGGTTGCCAATTGAAATCTTAATTTGAAGAGTTCATCTTTGGAGTCATCTATCTTCTTAGCCAGTTCGACATCAGAAAGATCTCTGAGTTCCTTAACTTTCATTGGCTTCACCTACTTCCCCACGTGCTACAAACTTGCATTTAATAGGCAATTTGTGTATTGCCAGGCGCAAAGCTTCACGTGCCACTTCTTCAGAAACACCTGCTACTTCAAACATTACGCGACCTGGTTTAACAACAGCTACCCAATGTTCCGGAGCACCTTTACCAGAGCCCATACGTGTTTCAGCAGGTTTCTGGGTAATCGGCTTATCCGGGAATATACGAATCCAAACTTTACCACCACGTTTGATATAACGGGTCATAGCAATACGAGCAGCTTCGATTTGACGGTTAGTAATCCAACCAGCCTCAACGGCCTGGATTCCGTATTCACCGAAGCTTACCTCTCTACCGCCCTTGGAAATGCCGCCGTTACCGCGGGGACGGTGCTGCTTACGGAATTTAACCCTTTTCGGAATAAGCATCGGTTACTCGCCTCCTTGACCGGCTGCGGGTTTTTTCGCTTCCGGTAAAACTTCTCCTTTATAGATCCAAACTTTTACGCCAATTTTACCGTAGGTAGTATTGGCCTCAGCGAAGCCATAATCAATATCCGCACGCAGAGTATGCAAGGGTACTTTACCTTCACTATACCATTCGGAGCGGGCGATTTCAGCACCACCCAATCTGCCGCTGCAGGCAATTTTGATACCCTTGGCACCCATTCTCAGGGAGCGCTGTACGGTTTGTTTCATCGCACGACGGAAGGCAATACGTTTTTCCAACTGAGAGGCAATGTTTTCTGCCACCAATTGTGCATCTGCTTCCGGTGTTTTAACTTCTACGATATTTACGTGAACTTGCTTGCCAGTCATCTTCTCCAGCTGTTTGCGTAAAGCTTCTACTTCCGCACCACCACGACCAATGACAATACCAGGTTTGGCAGTGTTAATGGAAACCTTTACACGATTAGCCGCACGTTCAATTTGAATTCTAGAGATGCCGGCTTGGTAAAGCTTGCGCTTAATATATTCACGAATTTTTACGTCCTCAATTAACAAATTGGAGTAATTGCGTTTATCAGCAAACCATTTACCATCCCAGTCTTTGATTATGCCAACACGCAAACCCTTTGGGTTAACCTTCTGGCCCACGCAATTATCCCTCCTTTTTATCCG
This sequence comes from Desulfotomaculum sp. 1211_IL3151, assembly GCF_036763075.1. Lineage (NCBI taxonomy): Bacteria > Bacillati > Bacillota > Clostridia > Eubacteriales > Desulfotomaculaceae > Desulfotomaculum > Desulfotomaculum sp. 1211_IL3151. The sequence goes on from NZ_JBAIYV010000056.1 coordinate 86,081, forward strand.
AAACCACTACAGTAATGTGGCTGGTCCTTCTTTTTATAATATCTGCACGGCCCATGGCCCTTGGCATCATGCGCTTTAGGCTGGGACCTTGGTCAACGAAAATTTGGGATACTACTAATTCATCTTTATCCATATCGTTATTGTGTTCCGCGTTTGCAGCGGCGGATTTTACCACTTTGCTCACTGCCGCAGCAGCCTTATTCGGGGTATAACGTAGAATGGCTAAGGCCTCTTCTACTTTTTTGCCACGAATTAAATCAACTACCATGCGGGCTTTACGCGGGGAGACACGGATAAATTTTGCGATAGCTTTCGCTTCCATGGTTTATCCCCCTTACTTAAGTCCTGTGGACCGTTCTGATTTATCAGCGTGGCCTCTGTAGGTACGGGTAGGTGCAAATTCACCCAATTTATGTCCAACCATATCTTCAGTAACATATACTGGGATATGTTTACGACCATCATAAACAGCAATGGTGTGGCCGATCATCTGTGGGAAGATAGTTGAGCGGCGGGACCAGGTTTTGAATACCTTTTTTTCGCCCTTCTCATTCATCGCTTCAATTTTCTTCAGAAGGTGATCGTCAATAAACGGTCCTTTTTTTAGAGAACGAGCCATTATGAACCTCCTTCCGGGTCATGGTCATGTTCCATGCTCACGGGGCCGGGTGTGTTGCTGCCCCTATTTATTTCTTATTACGGCGTTTTACGATCAAGCGATCGCTTTTCTTTCTGCCCCGGGTTTTAACACCCATAGCCAGTTTGCCCCAGGGAGTAGCTGGGTTGCGGCCGATTGGGTTACGACCCTCACCACCACCGTGTGGGTGATCCACAGGGTTCATAACTTTACCACGAACAGTGGGTCTGATGCCTAAGTTACGGGAACGACCAGCTTTACCAATCTTGATGTTCTCGTGTTCAATGTTACCCACTTGACCAATGGTAGCACGGCATTCTTGTAATACTAAGCGCATTTCTCCGGAAGGCAGACGCAGTGTTGCGTGTTTTCCTTCCTTAGCCATTAATTGCGCTGAACCACCAGCTGAGCGTACCATTTGTGCGCCAGCGCCGGGGTTTAATTCAATGTTGTGTACCATGGTACCAACAGGAATATTGCGTAACGGTAAGCAGTTGCCTACTTTGATGTCTGCATCTGGACCAGACACAACGGTTAGGCCAACTTCTAGTCCTACCGGAGCAAGAATATAACGTTTTTCACCATCTGCATAGTTCAACAGAGCAATACGTGCAGAACGGTTAGGATCGTATTCAATAGAGGCAACCCGAGCTGGGATACCATCTTTATTACGTTTAAAATCGATTACGCGGAACATCCGCTTGTGGCCACCACCCCGGTGCCTAACAGTCAGTCGGCCCTGGGCGTTGCGTCCCCCGGTCCTTTTTACGGGAACTAGCAGAGATTTCTCAGGTTCTACCTTGGTTATCTCGCTAAAGTCGGGAACAGTTACAAACCGGCGGCCAGGTGAGGTAGGTTTATAATTTTTTACTGCCACCTGGGCTTCCCTCCTTACAGTCCTTCAAAGATCTCAATCTTGTTGCCTTCTTTTAAGGTAACAATGGCTTTTTTACGGTCAGAGGTTCTGCCGGTGAATTGACGAACGCGCTTTTGTTTACCCTTAACGCGCATGGTGGTCACCTTGTCAACCTTGACCTTGAAAATTTCCTCAACAGCCTTTTTAACTTCGGTTTTGTTAGCATTGAGATCTACAATAAAGGTATATTTGTTCTCTGCTAATAAACCAGTACTTTTTTCAGTTACCACCGGCTTGATGAGGATATCGCGTGGGTTTTTCATTACGCCAGCACCTCCTCAATTTTAGCAACGGCATCTTTGGTGATAACCAGCTTGGTATATTTCAGTAAATCGTAAACGTTTACTCCATCTGCCTTTAAGGATTTAACACCTTCAATATTTCTAGCGGATTTTTCAACATTTAAGTCACGGTCAACAGTTACTACCAAGGCCTTATCGGCTTTCAGATTACTCAAAATACGCACCATTTCTTTGGTTTTGGGAGCATCTATGCTCAGGCTGTCTAATACTACGATGTTCTGACCCAATACCTTGCTGGAAAGAGCGGATTTAAGAGCTAAACGACGCACTTTCTTGGGCAGAGAAATGGAGTAATCCCTGGGATGGGGTCCAAACACAATACCGCCCTTGCGCCAGATCGGAGATCTGCTGCTACCAGCTCTGGCACGACCAGTGCCTTTTTGACGCCAGGGTTTGCGTCCGCCACCGCGTACTTCCGATCTAGTCTTCGTGTCGTGGGTACCTTGGCGTTGGTTGGCCAACTGCATATTTACTACTTCATGCATAACATGCTCGTGGGGCTCAATACCAAAAACTTCATCTTTAAGTTCCACTTCGCCAACTTGTTCGCCGTTGATGTTATATAAAGCTACTTTAGGCATTAGTTCACAGTCCTCCTTTCACTGCGTCGCAGCTACTTTGCTTTGACGCTATTCTTAACCAGTAATAGGCCACCCCTTGGTCCGGGTACTGCACCTTTAATAGCAAGCAAATTGCGTTCTGGGTCAACTTTTACTAACTCAAGGTTTTGAACCGTTACACGATCAAACCCGTGGTGACCGGGAAGCTTTCTACCCTTAAAGGTACGAGCAGGGCCTTTTGCTGCGGAGGAACCGGGACGACGGTGATACTTAGAACCATGGGTCATGGGTCCGCGATGGAAGTTGTGACGTTTGATACCACCGGCAAAACCTTTACCCTTGGATGTTCCTACAACGTCCACCTTTTCGCCTTCGGCAAAGATGTCCGCCTTAATTTCTTGACCTACTTCGAAGGCTTCGAGGTCATCTACTTTAAATTCCCGCAAAAAACGGACAGGGCGCACACCAGCTTTGGCCAAGTGGCCTTTGGTTGGTTTGTTCAATAGATTCTCGCGTTTTTCACCAAAACCCAATTGAATCGCGCTGTAACCATCGTTTTCTGGGGTTCTTTTTTGTACTACCAGACAAGGACCTGCTTCAACAACGGTAACAGGAATAGCAACACCTGCATCGTTAAAGATCTGGGTCATGCCGATCTTTTTGCCAAGAATACCTTTTGGCATGGTAACACCTCCTGTTATAGTCAGAGGTTAGAAGCCTCCTATAGCATCGCTCCTAACATACACTGCGGGGTCAATTACAGTTTAATTTCAATATCCACGCCGGCAGGTAAATCCAAGCGCATGAGCGCATCTACAGTTTTCGGAGTGGGCTCAAGGATATCAATTAAACGTTTATGCACACGCATTTCAAATTGTTCCCGGGAGTCTTTATTGACGTGGGGGGAACGCAAAATGGTGTAAATGCTTTTTTCAGTGGGCAGAGGTACTGGACCTGCTACCTGAGCACCAGTCCGCTTGGCTGTATCAACAATTTTAGTTGCAGACTGATCTAGCATTTGATGATCAAAGGCCTTTAGCCTAATTCTAATTTTTTGGCTTTTCATTACTTACTCTCCCTTCGTCCGATTCGCGGACTACTCCATGGAAATTACCTCATGCCGCGAGCAACCTTCCATTTCATCGCTAGTCATTCTCGAAGATCCGTGTTCGTGTTTCGAGGTTCGATCCGGGCATTTCCCCCGGGTCTTTCTTTAACCTCGAACTCCGAATCTCTAACTATTATTATTCGCGGATACCCGTTACTACACCGGCACCTACGGTACGGCCACCTTCACGGATCGCGAAGCGCAGACCTTCTTCAATGGCGATGGGGGTAATCAGGTCGACATCTACTTTAATGTTGTCACCAGGCATTACCATTTCTACGCCTTCGGGTAGTT
>NZ_JBAIYV010000054.1:0-7755 GCF_036763075.1 Desulfotomaculum sp. 1211_IL3151
CTCCTGCGAGGACAGGTAAAAGTACAGACTGAACTAATCTTGTTGGCTACTGCATTCAACATAAAAAAACTCCACAACAAGATCCGAGCCAACCGCTGTGGAGCATACTTACATATTCCCAAGGCCGTCTAAACAAAAAACGAAAAGTTATTCACAGGGGAAGGTCTTCCCTTGTTTTGTTGTGCCCAAATCGGGGCCTAAATGGTAAAATTCACTTTCGTAGATGTAATAATTTTTTATGTCACAAATAAAAATGGGGCGTGTCGCCCTACGTTTTCAATTGAACGTTTTGCGACAGCCCCATGATTGTGTGTAAATATAAGTATCAGGTATTATTTTCTGGATCCAATCTAGCTAGAAAAGGTGCTAATAGTATCAAGGAAATAAATATAATTATATATAATGCAAAATCTATGATTGGGTTAAGTTCGATTTTTTTTTCTATAGATCTTACAATAAAAAAATTTAACATTCCGGCTCCCGTAACACGCGAAAGTATATTAATTTTATAATCTTCTTTACATTCAGGGCATTTTATAGGTTTATAGCAAAGAAGTATTGATTTTAAAATATTTAGATATTTAAACTGATAAGAGCAATTCTTACATTTTACAATTGACATTATATTCCCTCCCTAACTAAAGTGATGACCTCCCTACATAGAAGACCTTTCTTTATCCAGGAAGGTTTCATAATATTATAGATTTATTTAAAAAACTTTTAGCTGTCGACAGACATTCTATTTAATTGATTTTGTTGATTGTAATTTTTCTAAGGATTTTACCAGAGATGATGGCAATGGGACCCCGATCTTACCCAAATTTTCCAAAGTACTTAATCCTTCATTTGCAATATAAAACCAAATAGTCATAGTTCTTAATAAAGGATCTTCTAAACCTGTAGTCTTGTCAAGCAGCTGACTCCCGAAAATCAAGCTACGAGATAATACCAGAGAAATACGTTAACAACACCATCATTACTCCGGCTGAGGCTTACCCTTGGCCTGAAAATGATTGTTTAATACAACACTACCCCTTGGAAACTCCTGCCGACGTTCCCGTTGAGATGATACCGCCGGAGCCAATATATCCTGGATTCCATGCCTTAAATGGAGAGGGGAGAGCAGGCCCGTAGGGGTTAGACCGCAATCACCTGTTCTTTGACAAGAGAATACTTACACCAACCGTAATCCCAAGCTGTGGCCTTAAATTCCCAGTAGGTGGATCTTAAATAGACCCGGTGGGGCATTGAACAAGCGTTAAGGGCCAACTAATAAAGTCCTGGTACTGGTCAAAAGTATCTGCAACATCTGGGTGATTAGGGCCTACTGTTGCAGAATCCAGGAATGGGCGGTACTATTATGCATTCTAAACCAACCCAGTAAATACAAGGGTTAAGGAGTAACAAACATGGATTAACTTCTCCTACCAAATAGGCACGTAGACTTCAACCAAAACACATTTGTATAGTTTATAGTGACCATGACCAACTACAAACTATAATCTTATCAATCGGCATATATCCGAAATGGTCACCTATGCTCGTTTTCGACATTGTTTTTACCTCTTGATAATTTATTACTTCTTTAAATTACACCAACCTAGTTATATCATTAACTAATAGCATTTCTATGCGAAGGTGGTATTAATTTGTAGTAAATGCGGTAACCTCATTAGGGCAAATTGAGTGCAGCCGGTGGAGGAATTCTTGGTGGTGTTGTTGGAGATAAAATGGGAATTGCTGCTCTGGGAACGGCTATTTCAGGTTTCATCCCCCTAGTTTTACACTTTGCCAAAATGTGTGAAGGAGAGTAAGGGGACCATTTTCAGGCCCGTAAAGGCGTTTATCGGGGGAAGGAGAAGGGTGTAACATTGCGACATCCTCCAGATCATATCAAATGCAAAAACCCAGGTAGAAACCCAGGGCAATAACTATCAAACTGCGGTAATGCTGGATTAAAGGCTCATGCACAAGATTCACCCAACTTCACCAACGGGTAAAGCCTGCCGTCCTTTCTGTGAGCAGCGACTTACGAAACAACGGATCGCAGTTCCTGAGCGATGCTAAGGAGCCAACCAGGCCACTGAACCAAGAGCAGAGCATAACTCTGCTTGGGCAGACTAGTATCTCTGGCTATAATGGCTTCATATATTGATAGCCCTCCAAAGCGACCTGTGAAGTGGCCGTAAGGTTGGCCCGATAGCGAGCCAGTGAACTGCCCGGTGTGAAGTCGGAGCGTGAACAGATTAGACGGACAGGCTTAGTAAAACCTACGAACGAAGGCTTAAAGGCAAACAACGCACCAGCCCTGGCAACATTAACCATTAGCCAGAACAAAGTACAAAACTCATCGTATTGGCACCCGCAGTGTGGCACCCCATAAGGAATACCCCAAATGGCTCTCTGCGCTGACCTCAGACGTAAAAGTCAGTGTGCTAAAGAAACCTGCCATGGCAAAAGGAGAGGTACCAGAAAACCGTAATTATTCCTTTGATAGCCTAAACCTACAGCACTCTGACGCGGTACCCGTGAGACCCAGACGAGAACACGGTTGGGAAGAGGCTGGAAAAAGCACTAGACCCTGACTAACTAGAAAACGAACATATCTAACTAACATCTTCACCGTGCGAAGATTTCGCTGACTAAGGCCGAAAACCAGGGGCTGCAGATAATATATCCTTTATTAACTAACGAATATATCTAGCAGCAACACCATCATTGATTGATAGAAATAACCCTAACAGTCGCTGGTGCAGGTGCTCGAAAAGACCCCAAAGTAATACCAATATTTTACAGACTCATGGATTAAGATAAGCCATAGCTAATATCTAAACTCGAACCTCCACAAACCCAGGGCCAGCGAAGCGTGTAATTGACCGATGCACCATGGATTAGCAGACACTGGCTAAAATAAACACCACCAAGAATGAAATCCAAGCTCCCATTAAATACTGGCAGCAGGTCAATGAAGGCCCGTTCTGTCCGGCGACAAAAAAATACAGAGTAAAAATACCCACTAATTAATGGAATTTCATTAATTAGTGGGTATTTTTATGTCGTGAATTTTTACGACATAAAAATATCTAATAAAATTATTTGCGACACAAAAGTATAGACCATCCGGTAAAATACATTACGATTTTGTAATTATTAAACATGAATTGATATGGTAGAAATTTATGAAAATTGGAAAAATATGTTGTAATTGTACCTAATTTATGGTATAATTTTCTTAATTAGAATTCTTTTTAGGAAAGGATAAACAAATGTCCTCTTGCTTAAAAATTATACATCCACACTATTTTTTAAAAAGTGAAGTTGATAGAATTCTTTTAGCAGTAAAAAATGACCCGAAATTATATATCTTTTGTAAGTTTTTGTGGAGAACCGGGGTAAGGGTTTCTGAAGCTTTGGATGTTACCCCTAAGGATATTGATTACATGAAAGGTGTAGTAGTTGTAAAGACCTGTAAACGCCGGAAAGATAGAAATCATAACAGAGAGATTCCTTTGCAGCAAGATTTAATAGATGATTTAAAGAAGTTTATTAAGTCACGTGCTATCTCAATAAATCAACCAATATTTCCATTTACAGGTAGAACTGCTTTTAATTACGTAAAAAAAGCCTGCAGTCAAGCAGACTATACGGACGATAGAAGTCACCCTTCAAGTTTTAGGCATAGTTATGCACTCCACTGTTTAATGAATGGACTAGCCATTAATGATGTTAATGAGCTTTTAGGTAATAGAGATATTAAAAAAACTATGATTTATTTAAAAATTATTCAGGAAAAAAAAAGCTTTAATAATATTGTGTGGTAACTTAAAGTTTCCTACATTGAAAAGAATGGAGATGATAGATTGAATTCAAAAATAAAGGTTAGCGGGAATATAATTAGCGAATTATCTGAAAAAATCCCATCTAATATCATCGCACTTAACGAATTATTAAAAAATTCGTATGATGCAGGAGCTCCAAAAGTAACTGTTATTTTGGATTCATCAGATAGGATACTGAAAATAGTTGATACTGGCTCCGGTATGAACAAAGACGACATAGACACTCTCTTTCATATCTCTACCAGTGCAAAGAAGTATGGACAGATCAACGAATATAATAGATATACCCAAGGAGCTAAAGGGTTAGGATTTTTATCTGTTTTTAAATTTGGAAGAAATGTTGAATGGAAAACGAGGAAAGAGAACGAAATTGGATACATTTTTAAAGCTAATTATAATTTACTTGTAAATACGAATGATATTTCGCAGTTTGAGGTTGAGGTTATTGAGGATGATACTATCGAAAAAGGGACGTCTATAACCATTTTTCTTGATGAATATAATGCGAAGTCTTTGGAAGGTTATTTTGAAATAGAAAGTAATTACAAAAAGGTTTTAAATTCATTCGATGATCAAACATTTGCAATTGAATTACAAATAAACGGAACGAATTACTTAAGTAGTAATACACCTAAACTAATTAGTAATGTTCCCGAGCATCAATTATATTATGTTAAATACAACAGTAACGATCAAAAAATAAAGTTTTTGTATAATAACTACGAAGCTTTAACTGAAGATTACTTGTTTGATTCTAAAGAATACAAATTGGACATTGAATTAGTTATATTTCACTTCCCACCCAATGGTAAGAAGAAGGTAGACAAGCTTTTCTTCAATCCACAAAACGACTTAGCACCCCTACTCTACGTTAATTCTAATTTATTTAACAATTATGATCTTTTTGATCCAAATATTATGAAAAATATTAAAACTCTATGGGTTTTAAATCAGATGATAGGATTTGTAAGAATTATTAGTGATAACCCTTTAATTAATTTCAACTCTGACAGAACACAGTTTTTACAGAATGAACTAACCGATTCAATAAAGAATTTTTTATCAGAAATAAATAAACGGATTCAGACCATTGGAGCCCTTAATAAAAATCATTTACTACAATTTAATTTTTTAACTGTATCAGAGTTACCTTCAGAGTGTAACAATTTCATTGATAGTGAAGAGTTTAGAAAATACATCAAAAATGATTTCCCATTCAAATCAGATGTTGCTATAGAACGTATAGCTAATAAAGTTAAGTATACGTTATTCGGTAAGGAAAAAGAGCTAAATATAAAAGCGTCTGTAGATGCCAGGGCGGGTACAGGTGCCGGAGCAGGTACGGGTGCCAAAGCAGATACAGGTGCCAAAGCCGACACAGGTGCCGAAGCAGATACAGGTGCCGGAGCAGATACAGGTGCCGGAGCAGATACAGGTGCCGGAGGTAATGGAGGGCAAAAAGGAAAATCTACAGTACCAGCGGTTATAAACTTAAATAGTAATGATGTTAAACTTGCCGTTCCTACAGGTCAAATAGACTTAAAACAATATATTGCTTCTATTTATGATAGTAGCTCAAATTTAGTAGCTAATGACTTAGCAATAATTAAATGTGACAGGATTGAAGTCAATAATGGTATACTTTCTAGTGTAACTGAACCGATCGAAAAATGCATTGAATATAGTTATAAGGATCTCAAGACGGGGTTAGTAGTAAAACAGCTGAATATGACATTTTATCGCCCAACTTCTAAAATCACTGGAAAAAACAAAGCAGAAAAACTTATTTCGTTGCCTTCCAAAGAGAATTATCAAATTAGTTATAACCAATCAGTTGCTAATCTTTTTAAACAGCTGAACAGTTTAGACTTAAAGGATTATTTAGAATTAATCGCCTGCTCGTTAAGAGCTGGATTCGAAATAAGTATAGATTCAATAAATAAGTCTAGCAAGTTTGGAACATTATTCAACAATGTCAAAGGTCTTGAAGATCGAGTTGTTAAAGTTATTGATTATATTCATAGCAATAAAAGATTTGTAACGGAGATCGCAAATTCTTCTAAAATTGATTTTAATAGCCTAAAAAATATCTTAGATGCTCAGCGGTTTCGTTCCGGAATATCTACAGCACATTTAGGAGCTCATAAAGCGGGGACTTATCTAACTGAAAATGACATTAAACAACTTGCAAACCTTCTTGGTGTTTTTGTTGTTGTAGTAAACGAAATGCTACAAAACAACAATATTACCTGATTAATAAAAATTGAGAAGAGGAATAACTAATGTTGGGAAATGTAGCTTTTAAGGAGTATAAAAAGAGTAATGATATTCACGGAACAGTATTATATCCAGCAGTTATGGTTGCACCTGTACAGAAAAGTATATTAAGCAATATTATAAATAATAATGAAATTTCATCCGTTTTTGATGCTTTTCATGGTTCTGGAACAGCACTATATGAGGCAATGGAAATATCACCGAATATGCACTTAGTAGGTTGTGATATTAACCCTCTTGCTAACTTAATAACAAAAGTCAAGCTACATGGTGTTAACTCCAATGTTTTTAACGATATTGAGCAGTTAAAAAAACTAATTAATGAGCCGAAACAAATATTCTCTTTGTCATTTCCATATATGGAAAAATGGTTTCGTGAAGATATCCTGGATACTTTATCTATTGTACGTTCGGCAATTATGCAAATCAATGATGATCAAAATAGATTATTTTTCTGGTATATGCTATGTGATGTTATTAGGAAGCATAGTAACACTAGAAGTTCGACTTATAAATTACATATTAAAGAAGAGGTTTCAATTCTAAGAATAGAAAACAATGTTATAAATAATTTTATAACTTCAGTTGAAACGAACGTTAATAAGTTTATGAAAAAATCGGATAATTTTATTTTATATAAGGGTGATATATTAAAAATTATGACGGGTATTGAAAATAGAGCGTTTGATATATCTATAACATCACCACCATACGGAGAAAATGCAACTACTGTTACGTATGGACAATTTTCAATGCTCCCACTACATATCATACCTAATCCGGACTTAGAATTAGAAGGATGGGAACTTGATAACTACTCGATAATCGATTCTTGTAGTTTAGGGGGAATGAATAGCGAAGCATTCTTAAACGAATATGAGCAAAATCTAATAAAGCCTTATTTGAATAAAATTTCAGTATCGAAGCACACAAAAATCACTCGCTTTTTTAGCGACTATTTTAAATTTCTCAAAGAACTATGCAGAGTTACTGATAAATATATTGTTTTAACTTTAGGTAATCGAACCGTTGATAGAGTACAAATTAACTTGACTGATATTTCGAGGGATTTTCTAGAAAGTCAAAAATTCCGCAATATTAATCAGATTCAGCGTGAAATTCCGGTAAAAAGAATGCCCAAAATCACCTCCATGGTATATAATAAGCCGGTTGCTTCTATGAACCACGAATATATAATAATTCATAGTAGAAATTAATTACCTTAAAGTATTTATTCAATTTATAATAATGCCACGATTTTTAACAAGGAATCCCAACAATCATAGAAAATTACTACAATGCACGAAAAGGCTCCTACGTAAAAACTGGTAGGAGTCTTTTTTTCTTTTGTAAGTGTGAAAAGGGGAGAGGGGAATCAAGCCCCCCTACCGTCAAAGCTTATATTAATCAATAGTAAATATTTTCTACCTGAATATTCCGGGGTGGCAGAGCCACCCTTTCTTCTCATATAGGGCCGACTGTTCCGTTATGGAGAGCCGGTAAGTTGATGGTGGGGCTGTCGCAGTAAGACAGCCCCTTAATAAAAAACAAAAGGCGGCGACTGGTAAATGCCAGAAGCCGTCTTTTATTGTAAAATATAAGTATGCAAACAAACATTTTACAGTCAGATTATACATTA
>NZ_JBAIYV010000021.1:0-85460 GCF_036763075.1 Desulfotomaculum sp. 1211_IL3151
TACCAGTTGATATACATTCCCGGTTAATGTATAATCTGGTTGTAAAGTTTTGTTCACAACTATATTTTACAACAAAAGACGGCTTCTGGCATTTGCCAGTCGCCGTCTTTTGTTGCTTTCCAAGCTGTCTTACTGCGACAGCCCCTTTAACATTGCCCCTACTCCTGGAGAACCAATACCATAAACGCTGGGTCCAAGCCAAAGAAAAAACACCTTTGAAAAGGTGACTGCCATTCCACTACAATTTAAAAAGAAGAGATTTCGTTCCATGCCGGTTCTAATCTATTCGGCACGGTGGTTGTTGGTGCTAACGAATGGCTTCCGATATGCCAGATACACTGGAGGACATTAACATTTTAAAGGGTTTGCCATGCTTCTTACACAGTTTCTTTACACTTAAACAGGCGTTATGGCTGTTACAGTCCACTGGGCATAGCACGATGTCACACCTCTTTATTTTACAATCCAGTGCCCTTTCCCCACCCTTCATGTAACCATCGGAATAATCAAACTCCCCACCCTTTTGTTCAATTAGATTTTTATAAAAGGTTTTAAATTTGGTTATCCCACCAACAATTAAAACCCTTTTAGCACAAAAATCAAAGTTGCAGCAGTTCTGATCACAGGTTTCCGTTTCTTTTTTCTCGCAGTTACAGTGGTTGTAATATTGATAATTTTGTTCTCTTAATCGGTTCTGTAACTCATCAATTTTAATTAGTAAATTAAGGTTCTCTTCCTCCAGAGCATTAATCTTGGCTTCATAGGCTTGCAAATCTTCATCAAAGGTGTCCAAAATCGCTTTTAATTCTTCATTTTCCTGTTGTAATTTCTGCTTTGCCTGTTCACTGGGGGCGTTACAGGAAGTTGTGTCTAAATGAGTCCCTTCTATTTGCTCTACTTGTGATTGATAGGACTTCCAGGCGTACGTTTGTTTCCATCGTCTCAGGGTACTAACGTGAACATCTACCTGCTTCGCTATGTCCACCATACTCAGGTTGTTCGTTTTATGGGTAAAACAGAGTTGCCAGGCTGTGATTTGTTTTGGTGTTAATTCTTTCAACCTAGCACACCTCCCTGCGGTAACCTTTTATAACTTGTCCGATCAGAGGACAACGAAAACTAGCCTCATTGCCCCATTTTTGTTTTAGGTTGCCGGTTTCTCTTTGATTTGGAAGGGGTTTGCATATGGTTGGCTGCGCTATCATCATTTCATCTCCTCTTAAAATAATATAGGTAATTACCTTTTAACAACAAAACCGTTTCGACGGCATTTTCCATACAAACATACCAACGACCTTTTTTACCAGATGGATCAACCGATAATGATTATCATTTTCACTGATTGATTATATTTTAATGGATTTTGCCCCAATGGTCAACCTTTACTTTATTACAAAATTATCCTATAACTTACAAAAAAAACAGATGAATATGGGCTGCTCTAAATCGATGCATTGAATGAAGCTGATCGGCCGTGGGTCAAAACATTGGTTAAGGCCAGTACTTAACAAACCAATAAATAGACAGGTTGCGAAAATGAAGCTAATGCAAATTATTTATAAAAGGGATGAGTAATATGGAAGAAATCTATCGAAGAATACCTAAAAGAAAATGAGGAATTAGTTTGGGCAGATGAACACAAAGTTGGCGTTGCTAAAGGCTTAGACCCAGAAGTAAGTCAAGCTCTTAAAGATAACTTTATGGGGGAATTGTACCGAAGTAGGTTTTCAAGAGCAACAACAACTTCAATTCACACTCCCTTGTAGGGAGTGACCTACTTCATAGCCAAATGGCAAAAAGAGAACGAATTTCAATCCACACTCCCGTGTAGGGAGTGACAGGGGCTTGGCAAGTCGTTAAACTATATAAAGGGATTTCAATCCACACTCCCGTGTAGGGAGTGACCAATACCAGCAGTTATTCCGAATGCAGCCTGGAAATTTCAATCCACACTCCCGTGTAGGGAGTGACTACAAAATGCATGTTTACCTACGCTGCTTGGATAACATTTCAATCCACATTCCCGTGTAGGGAGTGACCATGCAGGAGGTGCTGCCAAGTGACCTACGATCATATTTCAATCCACACTCCCGTGTAGGGAGTGACTCTCATCAATTAGTCTGTCAACTGGCTTGATGTACTATTTCAATCCACACTCCCGTGTAGGGAGTGACTACAAATTGGTGCTAGGAAATGTTATGCAACAGGATTTCAATCCACACTCCCGTGTAGGGAGTGACAGGTGGTAATTTGGCGGAATTAGGGCGAGTTGAAATTTCAATCCACACTCCCGTGTAGGGAGTGACTAAAATATAAGGGGGTTATTATATGGCTCATTTATTTCAATCCACACTCCCGTGTAGGGAGTGACGTATTTCTTAAGGTCATCATTTTTAATAACAGTATTTCAATCCACACTCCCGTGTAGGGAGTGACAACTAAGGAGAGTGATAAATAATGGCTGTACGCCAATTTCAATCCACACTCCCGTGTAGGGAGTGACGGGTGCATGGCCACGGGTGACCAAATTCAGATTGATTTCAATCCACACTCCCGTGTAGGGAGTGACAGACCAGATTTTAAATATAAAGTTGGGCGAGCACATTTCAATCCACACTCCCGTGTAGGGAGTGACGAAATAAGTTTTGCCCACCCAGGGCCAAGCAGTGAATTTCAATCCACACTCCCGTGTAGGGAGTGACTCAACGGTGCTGTAAAAGCCAGCTGCCAGAGAATATTTCAATCCACACTCCCGTGTAGGGAGTGACGAGCCGTAACAATTCAGGATCAAACCCAACTAATTATTTCAATCCACACTCCCGTGTAGGGAGTGACCAAAAAATCCGTAAGTAAATAATAACACTAGAAAAAATTTCAATCCACACTCCCGTGTAGGGAGTGACGCTTCGGCTCCGGCTTTTCTGCCTTAACCTGCACATTTCAATCCACACTCCCGTGTAAGGAGTGACTTTACTTAGCGGCTGCCCTTCTATGTCGTAGCCAATTTCAATCCACACTCCCGTGTAGGGAGTGACCGGTTCTGAGGTGTCCCGAAGTCTTTTGAGTTAAATTTCAATCCACACTCCCGTGTAGGGAGTGACAAAGAATGAATTGTGATAACAAACATTGTTACTGATTTCAATCCACACTCCCGTGTAGGGAGTGACTGATTCGGGAGACAAACTATGGATTATTGAAACTATTTCAATCCACACTCCCGTGTAGGGAGTGACGATTAGTTGCTGCAGGTATCTCTTTTTCTGATAAGATTTCAATCCACACTCCCGTGTAGGGAGTGACAGATTTAGTGTTTGAGATAATGCAACTAGAAGATTTCAATCCACACTCCCGTGTAGGGAGTGACGTAAACCACATGGCCGCTACGCTCACCAGGGATATTTCAATCCACACTCCCGTGTAGGGAGTGACATCATCTGCGCTATACGGATCACCTGACCAGGGAGTATTTCAATCCACACTCCCGTGTAGGGAGTGACATCTTTTTAGATTTTCTTTGGAATCGTCTGTTATATTTCAATCCACACTCCCGTGTAGGGAGTGACGGATAAAGTATCTTGCTAATTTCACCGATCTTACCATTTCAATCCACACTCCCGTGTAGGGAGTGACATCCGTTTTGTTGATATAACACACAATAGGGCTAATTTCAATCCACACTCCCGTGTAGGGAGTGACCTATTTATTCCACTAATTGAACCCTGTCATTTTATTTCAATCCACACTCCCGTGTAGGGAGTGACCTCCACCTATGGAATTATAATAATTTTGTACTTTTTATTTCAATCCACACTCCCGTGTAGGGAGTGACAGCAAAAAGTAATAAAAATTATCAACCAAATAACATTTTTCTTGCTTTTTTAAACTTTTTTATCAAAAAACATGTAACAAACCCGTTATTTTCTTCATATTCCAACAAATTATCCCTAATTTCGCGGTGCGAACCCCTCGGGAATTTTATGTGCACTATAGGTTCGCACTAAATCAGCAGGGTATCCTCAACATTAAATGAAGACTTCGCACCAATATGCTCAACCTTGTTTCTGTAGTTATTACCTAACATATAGAACCTCAGGCTGTCTGTTTCCGTATCAATAATCTTCTCAAGCTTATGCCGGACTTCACGAAATTTTGCCGCATCCAGTATGCATTCAAAAACCGAATTTTGAACACGCTGTCCATAGTTCACACATTGCTTCGCAACTTGACGCAACCGCTTTCTTCCTGCTGCTGTTTGAGTATTAACATCATACAGGGGGACTCTCAGTGCTTCCACATCATCCTTCAAAATCACAATATTTTCTCCATCAAGGGATAAATAAGTATTGGGGGAAGTCACATAGAGAGTATTTAATAATTTTCTTATTGATCAACCTCGATCTCCGAAATATTCTTCTTCATATAGTTCATGGCAGATGGATTTTTACAAAGCTTTGGCAGACAAAGTTCGCTAAGGGAACAGGATTTGCAAGCCTTCGTTGTTTTAACCTTAGGGGTATGTCTCTTATCATATAGTTCATGCATTTCTTTACAAATCCGCTTGACTTCCTCTCGGATTTCCTTATCCAAAGCAACTTTAAACCTGCGTTAGGTTCCCCATAATACAAAAATCCTTCCGATATGCTGCACAAGAGCATCGCTTCCAAGCACATGGCTTGAGCACATAATTGCAACACATCCGCATTGTCCTGCTTAGGCTTGCCACGCTTATATTCCACAGGAACCGACTGATAACTTCCCTCTCGGCCGTAGAGGGTGACTCCTTCCCGGGACTTATGAAATTCCACCACATCACATGCTCCGGTGATCCCTAGGGTACGAGAAAAAATCCCCATACCCCGGGAGATGATCAGATCTCCCCGCTTTTCCTTGATGGTATTGTCATGGGTTTTCTCGTGCAGAATTCCGCTTCAATGGTGTGCAAATTCTCTTGCCATTGCTGCTCAATATGGATTAAAGCCCATTGACGTTTGCAAAACACGTAGTGCTGGATTCCGGATAAGAGCAAAAACTCCTCTTCTTGGTATTCCATCTCTATATCCCATCGTAAATTTCCGGAGACAATCCGGCCAACTCTTCGTGAGAGATCTTGAAATCTTCAATGCTTTTGGGATTGTCCCTGGTAGGCACAACCTTCAAACTTCGGTGAACCTTGGCGGAAGAATACTGTCCGGATTGGGAGTTATGTTTCCACCAATATACTTTGCAAATTTCCATGCTGCCGTCGGGCCGAGCGGAAGAGCAATCATTCTCGAAAAGAGTGATCAAGGCTTTTTTAAGCAACTCTCTGTCTTCTTCACTGAAACCTGTTTTAGCGGCAAGCTGGGTATTGATACTGCCATAGAACACATACACCCCAAAATCAACCCGGTGCTTCATCCCCATAGTATCAGGACTTTTCTTATCGGGATCTTTCCCTGTCTCTCCGTTAACGCTTTTAGTTATTTGGATACTGGAGATCTCAATAGGTGTCACACTGACCGCAGAGTGAATGGAAACCGGACCTCTGATACCAATGGAAACAGCATTATCATCGTTTGCCTTCTTAAAGGCAAACACCTGCCCAAAACTCCGAACATCAATCCATTTATGGCAGGATATGGCTGCATATTGCTCTTTGTCCTTGCCCGCCTTTTTAAGCTCGGCACAACCATCTGCCCGGTCTTTCAAGCTTCTAAATCCATCGGTCCGCCGTTCATCGGACTGGACAAAAATCTCCTGACCCAGGTCCTGTAAACGATTGCGGATCTTGCGTTTAATGCAGACATCGGAAATTTCCCCAAACCCCTCATAATTTTCTCGGGGGCGGTTGCCATTGAGAGGATCTCCGTTGGGATTAGCATTTTTTACTAAAAGAATTACTGCAAAATCTACTTTGTTAAGAAAATTACTCACCTTAATTCTCCCCTTCCTTTTTTACGATAGAGCTAACTTTTTCTTTTGTTTTTCTTCCATGCGTTGTTTTTTCTCATCCAGAAAAACTTCCCTTTGACAGTAATATCCCAAAATATAACTGTCTTTCAATTGTTCCGAACTGGTAAAATCCTCAAAGGACAGCATGGCATTGACTCTTGTCATCCGTTCAGTTAGATTGGCCCCTTTGGCACCTAATCTTTCCATATAGGGTCCGAGTTTATCGTTAATAATCCCCCAAGTTTTGTAGGGGCGGAGCTTAAATTGATGCATTAAGCGTTCGGCATTGGTCGCTCTTCTTTCCCCTGTGGTATACAAGGCATACTCTTCAATTTGCTGGGCAATGGCTAAAAGCCTGCCGAAAAGGTAACTCCTGTCCTTCTGGTTTTCATCAAGGGACATCTCCCATACCTCCTTCTTACCGGATTTATCATAGCGATATTTTCTAATCAGAGCGCATGTGATAGTCAAGGCTTTCTCCCATTCCCACTTTTCCATACCAATGGGATTGGACACCCGGTTAACCGCTGAGTTGACCAGATCATAAGGCAGATGAGCAGCATCAATAATACACGGCAGCAGCCTCTCAACCGTTGCTTTTTTCAACTTATCGCTAACTTTATCGCCATACACCGCCCAAGTTATATCTTTAGGGGCCGGAGCACCGATAAAAGTAATAAATTTAAAATTTGGTTTCCCTTTTTCATTGACCCCATCCGAGACCTTTTTATAAGTATGTTTCCAGATGCAAGTGCTATGCCAGGCTTTAATCCTGTTTAGAAAATCCCAACCGTCCAGTTCCCGGTAATATGTGATAGCTAACCGTCCCACAGTGGCGGCGTCCAATCCCATAATCACAATTTCCGCCATAGTATCCAAATCACAGCCATAACCTGCGATAGCCTTATTTAGTCTCCGGGCAAAATCCTGCTCAGTTGAAAATGCCGGTGCTTCTTCCGCCAATATATCTTCAGTATCGTTTAGAAAAGGGGGCAAGGACTCATTTTTCGTCCCCCAGGCCACTACTACCTGATCACCGTTTCTATACCCCTGCTTTTCAATCAGCCAGCGCAAAGCGTTATGGGCTTTTTGGGTGGTTTCATAACCCACCTGCACTACCTGGTTTTTATCTCCAAAGCGTCCCCGGTAAGTAAACCCGACGCTATCATTGGCTGAAATCAGCTTGGCCTTATCCCCTGTATTTCTGACTTTGGCAGGATGTTTATCAGAGCAGGGAATAGCTTCTCCCCTGACATAGCAAAGAGTAACCTCTTTTTGGATGCTGAGGTAATAGCGGACGTGGCTCTCATATACCTGAGGATCAAGCCAAATCGCTGATTCCTCCTCCCCGCTCGTTTCCACCCGAAACCGAATAAAGGCATCACTTTGGTCGCCGGCCCCCATCTTTACATCTTTAGCCAGGAGCCCTTCTTCATCACAGACCAGGACTTTCTGCCGGATCAAATCCCCGACTAAAGTATCTTTTTTTAAATAAGTGAGGACAGCCCAAACCTTACTATGGCTATACTCAGAGCTGCACCAACCCTCAAGTTGTTCTATGTATTGTATGTGAAAATTCCCACCATTTTTCTTCTTTACATAGTCGGTATAATCTCCCGCCAGATATTGAAGTTTATCGCAGAGGGGGTGAGGTGCTATCCCACTGCTTCTCGTAGCAGAGTCCTCCGTGACCGGAATAATCGTCATCGCCTCTTCCTTCTTCAACTCCCTGGCACTGATAAAATCGCCGTCTCTGCTGAGGATTACTTCGATTTGAGCATTCTGGGTGGAATGGGCCATGGGAAGAAGGGGGATCGCCTGCTCATCAGGACTTGCAGCACCGACTTCACTTTTACAATTTTCATAGGTATCATACAATTTATGAATCCAGCCCAATACGTTTCCTCCTTACAGCTCCTCAACTTCGCAAAAATTCGTGTTGTCAAATACTTTAGGCCTCATGGCGGAAAGCTCCCGCTTCACAGCACATTCTTCCGGCCTTATAAATTTGATGTAGCCATTGCTCATCTCTGTTTTCCAAAGCCTAGCTACTAGTTTGTTCTTACCTGTTTCATCCGGATAATCGAAACCATGAAACATCAGTCCAAAGGAAATAGTGCCGTAATCATCATAAGCACCCTCTCCCTCCCCGAACCGACAAGGCTCCACATAGCCCTGACACTCCCTTGTTCCTAAAAAAACATCCCGTCTCCCCCCGCATTTGATCATGCGGTTGGCTATAATATAATGCTTGTTCTCATTTCTATCCTGTTCCAGGTTAGGGCGATTCAGATTCCATTCGAAATGGGCTTTCACTTGATACTCCACATCGGTTAAATAAGTATAGATGGATAAGGTATTTCCGCCACTGAAATTAATTGGCCTAATCCCTTGCGATTGTGTTCTAATCGGCTTCATAACCCGTACTTCGTCAATAATCCAAATTAAGGTAGGTTTCCAATAGACACTTTCCAATATCCCCTTAAGTGCTTGGTAAGTCGGCACTTGATAGGATATTTTTTCCCCTCCCACTCGGTTGATGGGATCGCTGAAAAGGGCATAACGCCCGCTGACCTTGAACTCAACCCGGTTCTCTCTCTCCATTAAACTTCGTCCCCCTTAAATACCACAAAAATCCATAGTTTTTTTATCAAAACTTATCCCCACCTCCTCATCATAAAACTCCTCCCGCAGAGCAAGGATGGTTTTATCCTTCAGCCAAACTAGCGCCCCCATTTTCTCTAATCTTCTCCTATCTGTTTCATATAGATTTACAGAATAGTGCTGGGCCTTTTTCAGGTAGCCTTTTAACTCTCCCAAAGTACAGGTACCGTTGATCGAGGTTATCAGATCCTTACCCTCTTTATAAGGAACGAGAATACCTGTCGTATTTTCATCAATAGCTTGGAATTCCTCGCCTGCTGTCTTAAAGGCCTGCTTCAGCATTAAGTCAGATGGACTGCCCTTGCGGCTGTTAAATGCCACCGCCGCCTCCCTATTGTCGGCCAGTACATCATACAAAGTTCTAGCTGGCTTCCGCTTTGCCAACGTATAATTCATTTGCGTTCTTCGTTCGTAGAAGTAGTATTTATAATATCTTGCCATGACTTGGGGAGATAGAAGTTCCTGATCGAAGCTTTCCGGATTCTCCGCAAAATCCCGCAGGACTCTTTCCGTGCACTCCTGGCCTTTTTGGATATCCGCAAGCTTGCTCACGTCTTCCCCCTCTAGATTCACGATATAAACATTACCCCGTTCGCTCTTGCCATGCCGGTTACACCGTCCTGCCGCCTGAGCAATATTGTCCAAACCAGCCAAGGAACGGATCACACACTCAAAGGAGATATTTATCCCTGCTTCAATAAGTTGAGTACTGACGCAGATCACCCTCCCATGTCCTAATTGCTTTTTCATGGTCTCTAAAACCTTTATCCTGTGGGCCGGGCACATATTGGTACTCAGATGAAAAACCTTACATTTTTTCTCTTCGAGGAGACCGGAATTTGCCGTCTTTAACTCTTTAAAGACTTCTCTGGCTGAATTCTTAGTATTTAAAATCACCAACACACTTTGTACCTGATCCATTCTGTCCAGTATAAAATCTTTGAGAGCGGGAGTACTATAGCCTCCCATCACCAACTTAGGAATCAGATTCACTCGTTTAAACTGTTTGAATTTCTCATGAACATCGGGAATGATGTTGGGATTTTCGTTTAATTGCAAAGGAATCTTTGTGGTTTCTAAAAGAGGCTGCGTAGCCGTGCACAAGATCACCGTAGCCCCACAAATATAAGCTAAGAAATTAAGAGCTGTGTTGAACATATGGATGCATCTAATAGGAATGGCTTGAATCTCATCAAAAATGATCACGGAATCAGCCAGATGATGGAACCTCCTAACATCCTGAGTCCCGCCCTTAAATAAGGTATTAAGAAATTGAACCATGGTAGTGAAAACGATCGGACTGTCCCACCGTTCCGTCAACAGCTTGTAGTTTTCCGTTTCTTCTTCATCCGCCCAGGCATCATCCTCGACAATCAAGTTGGAATGATGCTCTAAGATCATCTCCTCATGTCCTAAAATATCCTTTATTTCTCCGGCGTTTTGGTCAATGATAGTCGTAAATGGGATGATAAAAAAAATCCTATCCTTATTAAAGGCTTTGGCATGATTCAAGGCATAACGCAGGCTGGAAAGAGTTTTCCCACCTCCGGTAGGGACCGCAAGCTGATAGATACCTGATCCGTTCCGAGCAAAATCCCTGCAGGCTAAGGAAATGTCCGCCCTAAGGCAATCGATCTTACTTTCCTGCGGGTAATCCTTTAGTTTCTCTTCGAGAATATCAGCAAGTTCCCCCCATAATGCGGACTTATCAAGTGTCTCTTTTCTTTCCTTATTCTCCATAAATAAATAGGTATCATACCGGTCTGCATCAATTAGACAACTGAAAAGATATTTTGTAAGAACTCCATAAGCAAACCAGCGGGACTTCGGTAATTTTTCCAACTCACAAATGCGATTGAGTGTATTCTTCACCTCTGCTGCTGCTTTTTCAAACAGTTCCTTGATCTGAGCCTCTGCCAAACATTCTTCAGTAAAATGATTTAATGCCTCATCATAGTGTATCTCTTTTTCCGGCTGCATTTTCCTCGTGAATTTATCCATGCCGTCAAGATCTAAACAATCAATCAGGCCTCCATGATGGGAACAAACAGCCAAGGCAATCAATTGGGCTGTAAATCTTTGGATTTTGTCCGTTGTGTTATAAAAGGTATCGTAGATATACTTGGCACCGGCAGTTGAGTGATTGATTGTCCCCTTAAGAGATTTATCCTCCGAACACTTGGCACTATAACGAATGTAGGCATCAAATTTACCGGTTCCTTTGCCCATATCGTGGAGAATACCGATTAATTCTCCTGTCGCACCCAGGGAAATCTTCGAGCAAAACTCCTTGGTCAATTCAGCCACATTCTCCAGATGCATTTTAACACTTTGCTCTTCGGATGTTGTTGGGTTAATATGTGCACAAAGCATTGACTCCCTCCTTTGCGAATGTAATAGACAAGAGCTACCGACATAATTCTCTTTTTTGAATTACAAATATTATAATATTTTGACTTTATTCTACCATTTTATTGTAAGCGGTACCATATCTGAGAACATTTAACAATTTTAATAAAAAAGAATGGCTCAAACTGAATGCAGGTTGAACCATTCTCCTCCGTCATTGGCGTTGTTGTTTATGAATTGCCCATATCAATGGCAAGGATGGCATTTCACTTGTTCACTATCCAAGATAAGTAACGGTTAAATTGGCTTATCTTTCATA
This sequence comes from Desulfotomaculum sp. 1211_IL3151, assembly GCF_036763075.1. Classification (NCBI taxonomy): domain Bacteria; kingdom Bacillati; phylum Bacillota; class Clostridia; order Eubacteriales; family Desulfotomaculaceae; genus Desulfotomaculum; species Desulfotomaculum sp. 1211_IL3151. The sequence continues at coordinate 11,264 of NZ_JBAIYV010000021.1, forward strand.
TTTTTTTCACAATATCAGCTGTAGATTCCCAAACTATTAAGGTAGAAAATGGCCATTTTTTCGCAGATTAATTGAGTCAAGGTCCCTAACAATCGTTAATGGTATTTTCTCTGTCTCATTACACACCAAACAAATATAGTTGACTGAATTCATAGCTTGGTCTATATCTCTTTTGTTTTGTGATTTTTTCTTCTCTTTGTTGGTTTTCGATGTTTAATACCGATGAGATCGTAAATCACCCTTTCTAGACATGCCCTAGCTATTTGGCAACTTGCATGCTTGATTGTAGGGAGTGACTTGTAAACGGTGAGGTTTTCCGGGAGGTTGAACGTATTTCAATCCACACTCCCTTGTAGGGAGTGACTCTAAAATTGTTGGGATATGCCCGGAAAATATAGGATTTCAATCCACACTCCCTTGTAGGGAGTGACGCTCTAACTCTTTTGGTTGCTGATCCCAACACTGTTATTTCAATCCACACTCCCTTGTAGGGAGTGACTCGACTAGGGGCTATCAATTTAAAAGAGCTTTTGATTTCAATCCACACTCCCTTGTAGGGAGTGACTGGCCATGCCACACAACCCATATCCGACCATTTGATTTCAATCCACACTCCCTTGTAGGGAGTGACTTAACCTTACCGAATGACTTTATGACCATAGTTATTTCAATCCACACTCCCTTGTAGGGAGTGACCAGGTATCGGGCAAGCGTATGTCTATCCTGAGTGATTTCAATCCACACTCCCGTGTAGGGAGTGACCTTTAAATCGGCCTTAGCAGCGTTTATAAGGTCTAATTTCAATCCACACTCCCGTGTAGGGAGTGACAAAAGTCACAGGATGAGCCCCAAAATGGTTCAGAGATTTCAATCCACACTCCCGTGTAGGGAGTGACGGTGATTGACCTTACAGCTTTTGAGGATCTACCGATTTCAATCCACACTCCCGTGTAGGGAGTGACCCGATTATGCGAAATACAAAGCCAGTTCTTCAACTATTTCAATCCACACTCCCGTGTAGGGAGTGACATAGTGGACAAGCGCATGCTCAATAACGCAATAAAATTTCAATCCACACTCCCGTGTAGGGAGTGACAGGTGATATCTTATAACGCATAACTCTCCATCGATATTTCAATCCACACTCCCGTGTAGGGAGTGACAGACATTGCTGGAATCGTAGCTACAAACACTGTAATTTCAATCCACACTCCCGTGTAGGGAGTGACTTCAGTATATGCAACGATTTTTTGTGGCAATACTAATTTCAATCCACACTCCCGTGTAGGGAGTGACCATTTAGACATGGTTTTAAAAGGCCATGGAAGTATATTTCAATCCACACTCCCGTGTAGGGAGTGACTAAAATGGAATTATATCGCAGTGCCAGAAATTGAAATTTCAATCCACACTCCCGTGTAGGGAGTGACTAATACTTATCAGGCGATGTATCAAAATCCTTAATTTCAATCCACACTCCCGTGTAGGGAGTGACATTGCTGCCATGTCTCGCCCTCCCCTACCCTGCTTTTATTTCAATCCACACTCCCGTGTAGGGAGTGACGATTATCTTATAGGCAAAGATACTGATGATTTAATTTCAATCCACACTCCCGTGTAGGGAGTGACAATGGCTAAACGTGGGGCCTTCGCCGGGGTGGCCAATTTCAATCCACACTCCCGTGTAGGGAGTGACTTTATTGTTCCACATTTTTTACATATGTACGAATTAATTTCAATCCACACTCCCGTGTAGGGAGTGACGGGGTTGGGATATTGAGCCGCGCGGATTGTACAAGATTTCAATCCACACTCCCGTGTAGGGAGTGACAGCAAAAAGTAATAAAAATTATCAACCAGATAACATTTTTCTTGCTTTTTTAAACTTTTTTATCAAAAAACATGTAATAAACCCGTTATTTTCTTCATATTCCAACAAATTATCCCTAATTTCGCGGTGCGAACCCCTCGGGAATTTTATGTGCACTATAGGTTCGCACTAAATCAGCAGGGTATCCTCAACACTTAAATGAAGGCTTTGCACCAATATGCTCAACCTTGTTTTTGTAGTTATTACCCAGCTATAGAACCTCAAGCTGTCTGTCTCCGTATCAATAATATTCTCAAGCTTATGTCATGCAATCATTTATGTCAATATCCCCATCCCCTTGTCACCTTGTCACGTGAATGAGCTGATCCGTCATGGATCAAAACATTGATTAAGGCCAATACTTAACAAACCAATAAATAAGCTCCGTCCAAAAAAATTTAAACTAGGCTGTTGACAGAGCAGGTAAATGAAACTATAATAATATTGTAATCATTACAAAAGTGAAGATGATACAAATTCTTCATAAAAGGGATGAGTAATATGGAAGTTGCAAAGAGATCTATCGAAGAATACCTAAAAGAAAATGGCATCAAGCCTTCTTATCAAAGGATTAGGATTTTTGATTACCTTATCCAGCATAAAAATCATCCCACCGTTGACATTATTTTTAAGGCATTGGTTCAAGAAATACCGACTCTTTCTAAAACCACGGTCTACAATACCTTAAAGCTTTTCTTAGAACAAGGCGTTGTACAATTGCTGGTGATAGAAGAGAACGAAACAAGATATGATGCTGATACTTCAACCCATGGCCACTTTAAGTGTGAAAAGTGCGGTCACGTCTACGATATAAGGATTGATTTATCCTGCTTGGATTTGCGTGAGCTGGAAATCCATCGGGTGAATGAACAGCACATTTATTTCAAAGGCACCTGCAACAAATGCCTTCATAAAAAATACGATTAATCATTAACAAGGGGGAAAATTATAATGAAAAAATTTGTTTGTATGGTATGTGGTTATATCCATACCGGAGAAAATGCACCTGAAAATTGTCCACAATGTAGAGCTGCTGCTAATAAGTTTGTTGAGAAAAAAGAAAATGAGGAATTGGTTTGGGCAGATGAACACAAAGTTGGCGTTGCTAAAGGCTTAGACCCAGAAGTAGTTCAAGCTCTTAAAGATAACTTTATGGGGGAATGTACAGAAGTAGGTATGTATTTAGCCATGAGCAGGCAAGCTGACCGGGAGGGTTATCCCGAGGTTGCTGAGGCTTATAAAAGAATTGCCTGGGAAGAAGCAGAACACGCAGCAAAGTTTGCTGAGTTATTGGGTGAAGTGGTAGATGCTGACACCAAGGCCAACTTACAAGCCCGAGTTGATGCAGAGCATGGAGCCTGTCAAGGCAAAAAAGATTTAGCAACAAAGGCTAAACAACTTGGGTATGATGCTATTCACGATACGGTTCATGAAATGTGTAAAGATGAAGCACGCCATGGTGCTGCTTTTAAAGGCCTCTTAAAAAGACATTTTGCTAACTGATTGTCAAGCCTTTCAACCTAACTAACTATCCGCTATAATCCTATACCTTACTGCCGCTGCCTGACAGGGATTCGTGAAAAAATTTATTTTATCTAAGGAGGAGTATCGAATGAACTTAAAAGGAACCAAAACCGAAGCAAATCTAAAGGAAGCCTTTTCTGGGGAAAGCCAAGCCCGTAACAAATATACTTATTGGGCCAGTGTGGCAAAAAAAGAAGGGTACGAGCAAATAGCTGCCATCTTTTTAGAAACAGCAGATAACGAGAAGGAACATGCTAAAAGACTCTTTAAATTCCTAAAGGGTATTACCGATACCAAAACACACCTAAAAGAAGCCGCTGCCGGGGAGAACTATGAATACACAAATATGTATCTTGAATTTGAAAAGGTTGCCCGGGAAGAAGGCTTTGCAGAGATAGCCGACGTATTCCGTGAAATCGGAGAAGTTGAAGAAGAGCATGAGAAACGTTTCCTGGCCCTGCTCAAGAACGTTGAAAATGGCACCGTATTTAAGCGTGATGACGAAGTTAAATGGAAGTGCCGTAACTGCGGTTATGTTCATAAAGGTCAGGAAGCACCTCAACTATGTCCTGCCTGTGCCCACCCACAGGCCCATTACGAGCTACTTTGCGAAAACTACTAAAATAAATTACCCCTGCTCCAAAATCTCGCGGAGCAGGGGTTTTCTCTGTTAAAAATTGTTCTTTTTATGACTCAATGCTTGATGATTCATGCCATCTCTTCTTTAACAACCAATTATTCTACTTCATCCAGTGCGATACCTAGTGCATCAGCCACTCCCCTGCCATAAGCGGGATCGGCTTTCAAACAGTTTCCGATATGCCTGATTTTAATTTCCTTTGGCGCGTCTCCCATCGCTCTTGCTGTATTCCCAAAGAGAGCCTGTTGCTGTTCAGGATTCATTAGTCTAAACAGTTTGCCTGGCTGGGTGTAGTAATCATCGTCATCCTCTCTGAAATTCCAGTGATCTGCCGCACCATTTAAAGCAAGGGGAGGTTCCTTAAATTCCGGCTGCTGCTGCCATTGGCCATAGCTATTCGGTTCATAACCGATGGTGCTGCCGGCATTGTTATTCACCCTCATTTGGCCATCCCGGTGGTAGCTGTTCACTGGACAACGAGGAGCGTTTACCGGAATCTGGTGATGGTTAACCCCCAATCTGTAACGCTGTGCATCTCCATAGGAGAATAGTCTTCCTTGGAGCATTTTATCGGGAGAAAGGCCTATTCCCGGTACTACGTTAACAGGGTTAAAAGCTGCCTGCTCAACCTCTGCAAAATAGTTCCCAGGGTTTCGGTTAAGCTCGAAATAGCCAACCTCTATGAGCGGGAAGTCTTTCTTATACCATACTTTTGTTAAATCGAAAGGATTGTATGGCATATTTGCGGCCTGTTCCTCCGTCATTACCTGGATAAACATCTTCCAACGCGGGAAGTCTCCCTTATCAATACTTTCGAGCAAATCCCTTTGATGACTTTCACGATCCTTGGCGACAATGGCTTCCGCTTCAGCGTCTGTTAAATTCTCAATGCCCTGCTGGCAAACGAGGTGAAACTTAACCCATACACGCTCATTATTAGCATCAATCATGCTGAAGGTATGGCTGCCAAAGCCATGCATATGCCGGTATGACTTTGCAATGCCCCTGTCACTCATGGTGATGGTCACCTGATGAAGTGCCTCGGGGAGAGATGTCCAAAAGTCCCAGTTGTTTTTTGCACTTCTCAAATTCGTGCGTGGGTCGCGCTTAACGGCATGATTTAAGTCTGGAAACTTAAGTGGATCACGAAGGAAAAACACCGGCGTATTGTTGCCGACCAGGTCCCAGTTGCCTTCTTCAGTATAAAACTTCATTGCAAAGCCCCGGATATCACGCTCTGCATCGGCAGCACCACGCTCACCGGCAACTGTGGAAAAACGGACAAACATTTCGGTTTGTTTGCCTATCTCAGAGAAAACCTTTGCTTTCGTATACTTTGTGATGTCATGGGTTACCGTAAAAGTACCATAAGCACCAGACCCTTTGGCATGCATCCTTCTCTCAGGGATCACTTCCCTATCAAAATGAGCAAGCTTTTCCATGAACCATACATCCTGCAACAGCATAGGACCTCTGGCACCTGCTGTCATTGCATTCTGATTATCAACCACTGGAGCCCCAGCAACTGTAGTTAGCTTTTTCTTATTTTCCAAATATTTTCTACCTCCTTAGCTTTTCAGATAGTATTAAAAAGGTTTCCTAAGAACCCCTTTTGAAAAAATGCTGAAGTTTCGCAGAGTCTGGTTTCTGTTTAAATGTATAAATAATTTATAGAAAATACATCGTAAACCCTGCACGATTTTTGAGAAGTAAGAACTTTGTAATGTTTTCTTAACCTTCAATTATTATTCTACAATCCGGTGCTTGGCAAAAATTCAAGACGAAGTAATGCCCTATTTATATTTAGTTGGTTTATTTCAAAGTCCTTACCTGAATCTCGCGTCAAAAATGGGCTAGCCCTATTTTATTAGGGCAACCCATTTTGCTTTATTATGAATTATTATATTTTGTGGGTTGATAATCTATTTGTTTGCTTACACTGCAACTGCAACCCGTACCGCAAGAGCCGCTGCAATCAGAACCTCCTGAGCTGCAACAACCATCTTTAATGTGCTCTACTTCTTTGCGAAATCCTTTAATCGTCCAATAACCAATAGCTGCGGCTAGAGCACCGGTAAATAGGATGCCTAAAATACTACTCATCGTATTTTCCCTCCCTTGAAGCTAACTGCCAAACCCAAGCAACAAACCGCCTTGGTAGATTATTAGGGAGATCAGCCAGGCCAGCCCGAAGGTATAGCCTGCTGCAAATAAAGTCCACTTCCAGGATGCAAGTTCTTTTTTGATCGTACCGAGAACTGCCATACAAGGTGTGTATAAGAGTACAAATACCAGAAAGGCATAGGCAGATAAACTGGTAAAACTTGTACCGATCGTTGCTTTTAACTGACCAGCTGCATATACTGCATCATCAGCTAATTCAAGCACACCATAAAGAACTCCCAAGGTTGATACAACCGCTTCTTTAGCTAGTATCCCGGTAATTACAGCTACACCGGCTTCCCAGGTGCCAAAGCCATGGAAAGTAAACAGAGGCGCAATCATTTTACCGAGGGAAGCCAGCAAGCTTTCGTTCATTTCTGCGGAACCGGAGAAATTATAGCTGCTGAGAAGCCAAATCACCACAGACATGCTGAAGATTATGGTACCTGCCTTAATCAGAAAGCCTTTGCCTTTTTCCCATGTCTGAATCAGAATTGTCTTTAAGGTTGGGAATCGATAGGGAGGTAGTTCCATCAAAAATGGTTCGGAATCTCCTTTAAAAATAGTCGATTTAAAGATTATGCCCATAATAATAGCTATGACAATACCAAGAAGATAGAGTGAAAGCACGACTTCACTTTCGCTTCCCGGGAAGAACAAAGCTGCAAACAAAGCATATACCGGCAGTCTGGCTCCGCATGACATGAAGGGAGCAATCAAAATCGTGATCCTGCGATCCCTTTCGGAATCCATAGCCCTGGCCCCCATAATCGCTGGAACCGTGCAGCCAAAACCAACCAGCATCGGTAAAATAGATTTACCGGATAACCCAATCCGTCTCATGGCACGGTCCATAATAAACGCAACTCTGGCCATATAACCAGTGCCGTCAAGAATACTAATGAACAAAAACAGGGTGAAAATCAAGGGGACAAAGACTACTACCCCGCCCACACCAGCAATGATACCGTCAATAACCAAGGACTGCAGCCAATCAGCCGCACCTACAGCTGCTAATCCCCCGGCAACCCAATCGGTTAAGGTGCCCGAAACAAATTCATCCAGCAAATCTGAAATCGGCTGCCCCACCCAGGTAAAGGTCAATTCAAAAATGGCATAAAGCACAGCTATAAAGATTGGAATACCCAACAAACGGTGGGTGATAATATTATCCAGCTTATCCTGCCAAGAAGTGACGCCTTCCTGGATTTCAAGTGCCCCTTCTAAAACCTTATTAATAAAATCATATCTAGCTTCAATGATTTCCTCTTCAATGATGTCCTGCTCTTTACCAGAGTTTTTAATTGCCTCAATGTTGCTCATATGCTCGGCCAACAACGGGCTTTTCACCTGTTTCTGGACAACAAAGTGATCCAAGGAATCAATCAACTGGCTTAAGCCGCTTCTACTGGTGGCTACTGATGAAATAACGGGTACACCCAAGTTTTTGCTCAGGAATTCCTTGTTAACACGATACCCCTTGGCCTCCGCTTCGTCCATCATGTTCAGGTTAACCACCGCAGGAACATCCAACTCCAGCAATTGAATGGTCAAATACAGATTGCGTTCAAGGTTTGAGGCATCTACAACGTTGACAACCACATCCGGCTTTTCTTCTGTAAGGTACTCTTTAACAATTTTTTCTTCAATGGAGTAAGCACTCAAGCTGTATGTACCGGGTAAATCAATGACGGTAATTTGCTTGTTGCCCTTGTTCATCAGACCAACTTTTTTATCTACAGTAACTCCAGGCCAGTTGCCAATGTGTTGTCTTGCGCCGGTCAGAGCATTAAAAATGGTTGACTTGCCTGTATTGGGATTACCAGTTAAGGCTACAGTCATAACTGACATATCTAAAAACCTCCTTATGACAAAGTTACAAGAATCTGTTCTGCCTCTGCCTTACGGAAAGACAAATTATAGGATTTTACCAACACTTCTATCGGATCACCCAGTGGCGCAATCTTTACCACCTTTATTTTACTGCCTTTAATAATTCCCATAGCCATAAACCGTCCCCTGGCTTGACCGGTAACGTTGACGCCTTGTACTACTGCTGTTTGGCCTGGTTTAACATCTTTTAACGTAAGCATCCCCTGCCCCCCCTTATTATTTTATCGAACCATGATTTGCTGGGCCATCTCATGTCCTATCATAATCTTGCTACCCCGAACAGCCACAACAAGGGGGCCATTGCAATTACATTTGCATACTTCCACCGGGCAACCACATGTAAAACCCATTTCCTCAAGATGAAGCTTTCTTTTTGGACAGCCACAGATGTCTTGTATGTGAACAATTCTCCCTTTCTTAACGCTGGATAAAGGTTTTAACATACAAATCCCTCCTTCAATTTTGTAGTTATCCCGCCTGCAAATTTTCTAACTGACTATTAAAACCCTGTATATACTCGAAGTGTTCCTGGCTATAGGTATTATTTTGGTCACTAATATTGGCACATTTTTCGATAACTTCTTTAACTTCCTGGGCCATATATTGCACCCCGTCAATTCCTAGATCCAAAGCTTCTGCGTTGGAGAGGGCCTTTTCGGCTATATCCTTACTGTTTGTCACTTGATCCACAGCAGTTCGGCATTGTTTGTTGGCTTCTGTAATTAGCCGCATCCCAGCCTCAACCCCTTTATAGCCTTCAGACATACTGCAAACTACTGTGCTGGTGCTGGATTTCACCTTATCTAGAGTAGCTTTAACATATTCAACCGTATCCCTACTTTGGGTAGCCAACTTACTTACCTCCTGGGCAACAACAGAAAACCCTCGCCCAGCATCTCCTGCCCGCGCCGCTTCAATTGAAGCGTTTATAGCCAAAAGTCTTGTTTGATTGGCAATGTTGGTAATGGCAGCCAGCATTTCAGCTAAATCTTTAATATCCCCCTGTAATTTAGAGATAATGTCCATGGCCTGCGAAACCCGCTCTTTACTTTTTTCCACCTCATACTCTGCTGTATTAAGATTAGCGGAACCCTGCTCGGAAACTTCCAATGCAAATTGTAAAGAGGCTCTGGTTTCATTCATCCGATCCATCATCTGAGTGATGTGCGTACGAAGTTCATCCACCATTCCATGACTGCACTGTGCTGTTTCAGTGGCTTCGGAAACTAAAGCATTGATCTCATGTCCAGAATTACTTATTTTTTGATTTATTTCTAGCAACTGCTTTGATTTTTCAATTAACTGATTGATATCCTGGTCTAACCTAATTTTGTCATTTTGACTGGGGGAACCGGAACGTCTCCCGATAACCTGTTTAAAGAGTGTTAGGTAAGATATCTTTGACACCCCCTAAATCGCTTGGTGATAACGATAATTATTATCATCTTAATGGTGCAACGGTTGGTAATGACTGACTCACTACTGCTAGTAGTACTGACATTGATTATCAATGTCAATACATGCCGTTAATTTTATCGTATTTATTTTGTCAAAAAATTATTGAGCTGTTTTAATTTGTCTGGTAATTTATTTCCCGCAATCCCTACAATAACCAAATACTTTCAGCAGATTATTTTGCATATCAAAATTATAATCACATTTAACCCTGGCCTCAAAATCACCCGCTAAAGTCGCCTCTGCCTCCAAGATCGTCCCACACTTTAAACAAATTAGGTGAAGATGATAATGCCCTTTGGCGTCACTTCCCAGTTCGTATCTTTTATGACCGTCTCCAAAATCCATAACATGTAGGATATCATGGTCACAAAAAAGCTCCAATGTCCGGTACACCGTGGCAAGTCCAACCTTCTTCTTCACCATGTTATAAATCTCCGTGGCACTCATGTGCCTATCCTTATTCTCCAATAAAACCTTTAGAATGTGCTTCCTGCCGGAAGTTAGTTTGTGATCCCTTGCTTTAAGTCTTTCTTCTATGTCAAAAATTACTCTGTCCATGCATCTCATCCCCGATTATTTTTTATTTTCCACATTTAGCATGGCTAACGAATGGCCCCTAATACGCTTGAGATGTTAGATGAGATTAACCTACGGATCAATCATTGCGGCTACAATACCCGCATAAGAAATTGCAATTTAACTCATTCGGGTACCGATTTTGTTTGTGCATGGATACAAAGGCCTTTACCATATAGGCATCAAATTGACTTCCGGTATTATTCTGTAATTCCCATAGGGCCTGTTCCTTTGACATTCCTTTTCGGTAGGAACGGTCTGAGGTCATGGCATCCCAGGCATCAGCAATAGAAACAATGCGTGCTTCAAAGGGAATATCTTCACCAATTAACCCATTAGGGTAGCCTCTACCGTCAATTCTTTCATGATGATGGCGGATAATGGCACTGGTACTTTGCAAAAAATCCACTGGCTGCAAAATGGTTACACCAATAACCGGATGGCTTTTAATTATTTCATATTCTTCCTGGGCCAGCTTGCCGTTCTTATTTAATATCGCTTCCGGAATGCCTATCTTGCCTATGTCATGTAAGAGTGCACCATATTCTATGGTTTGAATTTCCTGGGTACTAAGTTTAAGCTCCTGGGCCAAAGCTACTGCTACACGGGACACATTCTTGGAATGGTTACGGGTATATTTGTCCTTAGCATCGATTGCTGTAACCAGGGCAGCGATGGTTTCCAAATATACACATTTTTTGCCGTTTTCTAATTTTAAAAGTGTATTATGCAGCACTAATGCTGCTTGGCTGGCAAAGATAGATATTGTGGCGATATCCTGAGGTAAATAACTAGCCGAGTGATCTCCTGCCCCGGTATGTCGTCGATGCATCAGCACGAGAATGCCCACCGTTCTTCTTTCTACAATTAAAGGTACAGAAATAAAGGCAAGTAAGTCAGGGTCAGCCGTAAGCATTTTCCTGAAATCTGAAGAATTCTTAGTAATATAAGTAACTTCCCTGGCAACCTTCGGTTTATTGATAAAATTAGCATGATCTAAGATTCTTTGCAGTTGGGTACTCGTCATATCTCCTCGCACAAGCATTATCTGCACTTTATTGTATAACTGATCGGTTAATAAAATTCCACCGGCCTCACTTTTTGTAATCTTAAGAGCTAAATCCAAAATAGAAGCCAATGTACTTTCCATATCCGTATTTTTAATCAAAGTAACTAGGACTTGGTTAATAAACTCCATATTCCCGAGTCTTTTCTTCAAGGCCTCTTTACTTAAGTTGGAGTAGATATTTGCATTTGCTCCCCAAAAGCCCCCTTCTGGATATAACATTATGGGACACCTCTTTTTCAAGAAAATATAATTACTGCCATATATTCTTTAAATCAAATGATAATGATAACCTTTATCAATGTCAAGTAAAAGTTTTTGTTAGGCTGGCTGGAAGGAATATAGGCAGACGCGACCTTTCTATCTTTAAGCCCTTTTATTCCCGCCTATCCCAAAGGGAGACAGTCTCTATTGTTTCGGACATAGATGCTGCCTTTTTTTGTTTTGGTATAATTTTTTAATTGTACCGCATTCTTGACAAACTCTTCTGAGGAACATCCTCCCTCATAATCTACGATGGCCATGGATACAGATACCAATGGAAACCACATCTTTCTTCCTTGACGATCCTGGCCATAAAAGCCTCCCAATTGCTTATCCTTGGGTGAAACAAGACCTTTGACTAAATGATCAAAATAGCGGATATAGCGTTGGCAAACAATTTCTGCACAGTGTTTTTCAGTAAATACAATAAAATCATCCCCGCCGATATGTCCCACAAAGTCTGTGTGTGTGCCAAACTTTTGTACGGTACCGGTCAAAAGTCTCGCCGCCATGAGAATCAAGCGATCACCTTGCTCAAAACCATACCGGTCATTGTAGGACTTAAAGTTATCTAAATCCAAATAGATACAGGCAAAGTCCCTTTGTTCAGTTATTCTATTATGCATCTCCTTTTCAATGGAATTATTACCCGGCAGGAATGTCAGGGGGTTGGTACCCTTGGCTACCTCAACACGAATCCTGGTCAAAGTATCTAATAAGGATTGCACGGATACAATTCCAAAAAGTGCATTCTCCTTTATCACCAGTACATTGTCATAAAGTTTATTTTCATTACGGCCCATGGCTTGCTGAGACACCTGTTCCAGAGGGGTCGATGCGTCTACCATAAGAGGTCCCCGATCCATCACCACGGAAACAGGACGTTCAAAATAAAGAGCTACACCATACTGTGTTCCTAAATATCGGTCCAAATGTTGCCGCATGATTAAACCTACTGGTCGGCCAAAATCGGTAACAACCACTCCGCTTAGGGGATCATTGGCATCAAATATCTCCTTTAGTTCCCTTACTGAGGTATTTATATTCACCTCAATTGCAGGTTTGCAAATTTCTCCAATGGGGAAATCCTTTTGCCATACACCGGACGGGCTTCGCCTTGACAGTAAAATAATTTTTTTGAGTGCCTGGGAGGATAAATTTGGCTTGGGGAAAGCTGGCCGAGCAAGAAAATAGCCCTGTCCATAATGTACCCCAATGGAGCAAAGAGTCGCCAATTCTTTCTCTGTTTCAATTCCCTCGGCTATAATGCGGCAACCTATTTTCTGGGCAAAGGTAACAAAGGTTTCCAGCAAAGCCCGTTTTACTCTGTTAGTCGAGATGTCTCTCACTAGGGAGGCATCTATTTTAATATATTCCGGTCTTATTTCTGCAATGGTTTGCAGGCTTGAAAAGCCGGCACCCGCATCATCCACCGCCACTTGGTAGCCCTGACCACGATAATGTGATAACGTCTTGTTAAACTGACTAAAATCGTTAATACTATGTCTTTCTGTAATCTCAAATACGACGTTATTTGGGGAAACCTTTCCGTCATCTAGTAGCTTTCTTGTCTCTCCTTTTACAAATTGAGGGTCGTTAACCGTATAAGGGTGAATATTTAGAAAGAGTTTTTGAAATTCATTAACTTGCCCAAAATTGTTTATGGCTAGTTCCCGACAAATCTTTTCTAGCGGAAATAAACACCCTACCTCTTCGGCAAAATTAAAAATAACAGCTGGCGAGAAAAACGCACTGTCCTTTGGTCCTCTGGTCAATGCTTCCCAGCCCAAGACCTCACCCGTTTGCAGTGAAACAATTGGCTGATAAAGAATTCGAAAGTCTTTTTTCTCTAACAAATCATTAAATTCCCCCAGTAAGTGTACGGTTTGCTGGCTCCAGGTGCCTTTCGCCACTCTCTGGGCTTCTTTTAGGGCATTATACAGTGCCTGCTCTGGGGTTTTGTTGTTACAACAATTTATAATAGAGCAGCCGATATGCAGTTTTAAACTGTTCCCAGTTAGTTTAATAAGATCTAACTTTAAATTTTCCTCTAACGTTATCCTTAAAGCCGTGGCCATCTTAATAAGTTGTTCCTTAGAAATAGAAGTCTCCTGCTGAAGAATAATCAAAAAATCATCCCCCCAAAGATTTTCCACCACTATTTCTCCAGAGCAATTCGTAATTTGGGCTGTTCTGTGTTTTAGGGCTTCATGAAGTAAATTCAGAACTTTTCGCGCAATGTTATCACCCGACAGCTGCACAACTTGATGAAAATCAACAATGTCAACATAAATTAAAATAATTTCCGATTTTGCGGACATCATTTGATGTAATTTTTCTAACAGGTATGATCCATGCAAAAGCTGCAGTAGTAAGCTTTTCGGGGTAAGTATCCCCTTTAATGCTCTACTTATCTTTTTAATACTGTCTAATAATAACAAGCTTTTCAGCCCCCCAACATATCTGGTTAATTGTGGTTAACCATATTTTATACCGCTCCCTTTAGGGTACAGTTAACAAGAAGTTAAGAAAACTTAATACTTCAGTTAGGAAAACCTTAACAATGGATCGATATAATTTAATTAATCTAGAAAGGGAGGGTGTTATGGCCAGAATTTTAGTGGTAGACGATGAAATCAATCTTCTGGAATTAATCAAATATACATTAGAAAAGGATGGTCACAGGGTGATTACTGCTATGGATGGCAAAGAGGGCTGCCGTTTGTTAGAACGGGAAGTTCCTGACTTAATCATTCTTGACGTCATGATGCCAAAACTAGATGGGCTTGAGTTTTGTCGACGCTTACGCAGTAAACCGGACACAAATCGCCTTCCCATTATCATGGTTTCCGCCAAAGGAGAAACCATCGACCATATTGTTGGCTTAGAGATGGGTGCTGATGATTATCTATCTAAACCTTTTAGCCCAAGGGAATTGGCATCTCGGGTAAAAGCAAATCTCCGTCATCTTCAATACCAAAGGAATAAATCTCCTCAAATATTAAAAGTCGGCAACATTGTTCTGGATTTAGATAAAATAAAAACAACCGTTAATGAAGAATTAGTAGACCTAACACCGAAGGAATTTAAACTCTTGAAAATATTAATGTCCAACCCTGGCAAAGTTTTTACCAGAGAGGTTCTGCTTGATCAAATCTGGGGGATTAATACCATGATTGATACTCGTACTGTGGATGTACACATACGATACATTCGTCAAAAAATCGAAAAGAACCCAGCCAATCCTGATTATATTCTAACTGTTCGAGGAGTTGGGTATAAGTTTAGAGAAATATAAAAAACTTCCATACCGTTAACGGCACCATCAAAGAATGAAAACCTAATGTTATCCTGAGCGACAGCCAGGGATCTAAATACTAGCCTTTCAATGTTAGAATATCCTTAGCTAGCTCAGGATGAAAGCTGATAGCTAACAGACGACCCTAAAGGAATATCCCCTAGCCCGTAATAAATAAAAAAGCCGAAGGTATCTTGCTACTCCTTCGACATGTTCGTTCTTCTCCTGTTCTTCTTTCTTGATTTTCTCTAATCCTATTTCTTCAAGAATTTTATCTATCAATTCCTTCGTCAATATATCACCTCCCTTCATTCAAGTATTAGCAAATCCTTCTTAGTTTCTTTTTCAACACCTCAATATAGCCCATCATAAAAGGTATAGAGGTATTCCGTACCTGCTTGGTTTAACGCCAATTTTTTCTGCAAGTTGCTTAGCCATATCGCAGTTGCCAACGGAAAGGTAGCTATGAGCATCACGATTGATGGCTATTCGTACCATTATAAAATACATAAGTAAAGGTGATGTTGAGAGAAGGTAAATTTTTATTTAAGTTTAAATAGAACAAAACCTGCATCATTCTAGTGAGTACGGGTTTGTTCTATTTAAACTTCTGGGGTGGTTGTAATATTTTACATCGGTACTATTTAGCACCCTTTTCAACTTGCATATCTTTCACAGGAATATAACCAAGTTGTGGTACCAATGTAACTTGCACATCATCCGTCAGCATGTAGTCAAGGAAAGCTTTTGCTGCACCTTCCGGAGCACCCTTTGTATACATGTGCTGATAGGACCAGATATTGTATTTGCCAGTGGTAATGCTTTCCTTATTTGGTTCTACGCCATCAATTTTCAGAGCTTTAACTTTGTCATCAACATAGGAAAGAGCTAGATAGCTGATGGTACCGGGGGTTTCATTCACAATCTTTTTAACAGTACCGGAGGAATCTTCCTCTAAACCTTTAACTTCTTCCTGGTTATCCAAAGCATATTTCTTAAAGGAAGCGCGGGTACCGGAACCCTTCGCACGGTTTACTACAACAATTTCTTGATCCTTACCGCCAACTTCTTTCCAGTTGGTCGTTTTGCCAGTGAAGATATCAATAAGTTGTTGTTTGGTCAAATTATCCACGCCTACAGAAGGATTGACCACTGCCGCAAAGCCCACCACAGCAACCTTGTGATCAGTTAGTATACTGGCATCAATACCATCCTTTTCTTCAGCAAAAAGATCCGAGTTGCCAATTTGGGCTGCACCACTGGAAACTTGGGCGAGACCCGTTCCGCTACCGCCACCTTGAACCGTAATTTGAACGTCCGGGTTTTTGCTCATAAATTGGTTAGCGGATTGCTCCACCAGTGGTTGTAATGCTGTGGAACCTACTGCCGTAAGGCTACCTTTAACCTCTGCTACATCAGCCTTTTTGTCTTCGCTATCCTTTGCTTCATTAGCTGTGCCACCACAACCAACTGCAAATACTAAAAGTGAAAGACAAGCTGCCAAAACCAACAATCCCCTTACTTTCTTAAACAATGTTATTCCTCCCTGATTTTATTTTAGAATTTATGCCGTAATCTTTCGGACAAATTAATCATAACGTTTCTGTGTTAAGATTTAATGAACACATTGTAAAGATCCCGTATAGAGTTTGTTAAGTTTACTTTAACATTCCGCTTCAAAACATAACTGTCCTAGTTGCATTTTCCTTTCTTCTCGTTAACCAATTCTACAATCATCTTTTGTATTTAATATTTTTATTATTACGCGCAGTATAGTATCTTGACAGACATAGTAATTTTCTTTATGCTATACTTGCAGAGGTGAAATAAATGACGGGCCTAAAAATATCATCTGACCTGATTCGGGGACATATCGATACGATTCTATTAAAGCTCTTACTAAAGGGAGACAAATATGGCTATGAGATTAGTAAACTTGTCCATTCTGGTTCAAACGGTGGGTATGAGTTAAAGGAAGCTACCATGTATTCATGCTTAAAAAGGCTGGAACAGGAGGGAAATATAACCTCTTACTGGGGAGATGAGACTCAGGGGGGACGAAGAAAGTATTATCGGATAACGGACAAAGGGAAAACAACTTATATTGACAACAAAAACAACTGGGAGTATGCAAAGCGGATCCTTGATAATCTGATTTAAGAAGGTGGAAATCACGATGAATGAGAAATTAAAAAAATACCTAGACGGGATTTTTGCTCCTTATGACGATTTAAAAGCCGTGCAGGAATTGAAGGAAGAGCTGTTCAATGATTTACAGGAAAAGCTGAATGACTTGAAAAACGAAGGCTACGATGAAGACACTGCTTACAATACGACAATTAATTCAATCGGCGAGGTCTCGGAAATCATTGAAAGTATTCATACAAAAACATGTGAGTTGCAGCAAATGGTGGGCATGGATTTTTCTAAAAGTAATCTGCCGAACTCGGATTTTAAAGCAGTAAAAGTCCTCGACGGGAAGTTTAACTACAGCAACTTGCAAGGTTCGGATTTTAGCCATTCTGATTTAAGTAACAGCTCATTTAAATGCAGCAATTTAAATCACGTGAAATTTGACGGCACCAATCTTACCGACGCTAAAATAGAAAAATCGAGTCTTAAAGGGGCAAGTTTTAAAAACAGCGAATTAAAGGGTACTATTTTTAAGTATTCCGATTTATCCGGCGTATGCTTTGATCATCAAACCCTCCATGGTACCAATTTTGATTATTCCGGATTGAAAGGAACCACTTTCCGGCATGCCGTACTAAGAAACGTTTCTTTCAAGACCGATGTCAAAAAAGCAATTTTTGACGGTGCAACAATGGATAAACTGACTTACGCCCTTTTAAAGGGTTATCGGGCTAAATTGGATAATGTCACGGTTATATAAAGGATCTGGCTTTTTCCAATAGCCAATTTTGGCTATTGGAAAGCTTCCCAAGTTTACTACCTCCAACCGGACCGACCATAATGAAGAATCTGTGGTAATTTGTTTTTGATATCATTGCCCTAACGATTCACGATCAAAACACAGATTGTCAAGGGGCGAAATGATGCGTAATCTATTTTTCTCAAACAGAAGAATTTCAACATTGATATTTTAGTCTAAATGAGATAGACTGAAGATGGTTTATTTTATTTAGACTGGAGAATAACGATGGCTAAAAATATATATCTTACAACAGCAGAAGAAAAACTTGCGCATCTGATTTGGCGGCATGCACCATTGACCTCGCCGGATTTGGTCACGCTGGCAGAGCGCGAAATGGATTGGAAAAAATCAACTACTTACACTGTGCTGAAGAAGCTCTGCGATAAGGGCATATTCAAAAACGATCATGCAAACGTGACTATTCTGCTTACCCAAGATGAGCTAATCGCACATCAAAGCCGCCGTTATGTTGAGGATACCTTCGGCGGGTCGTTGCCGAAATTTATCACCTCATTTTTTGGCGGCAAGAAGCTCACACCGACGCAAGCCGCAGAGCTTCGACGGCTGATTGACGAACACGAAAAGGGCGATGTCAATGGATAAATTGTTCCTCACAATTTTGAACATGAGTCTGACGGGGGCATTTGTTATCGCGGCGATATGCTTTGCCCGTCTTCTGCTCAAAAAAGCCCCGAAAATCATTTCATATTGCCTTTGGGGTGTGGCAGGATTTCGGCTTGTGTGCCCGTTTTCAATCGAAAGCGTTTTCAGCCTAATACCGTTTAAGGCGCAAGCCATACCGCCAGATATAGCCATGCAAACCGCACCGCGCATTGACAGCGGCGTAACGGTTATAGATAACATCATCAGCGGTTCACTCCCTGCACCCGCACTTGGGGCGAGCGTAAACCCATTGCAAATTTGGACAACCATCGGCGCGTTTGTATGGCTTGCCGGTGTTGCCGTAATGCTCATTTATGGCGTAGGGTCCTTTATTATCCTTAAACGAAAGATGCGGGAAGCGGCTCATGCCGAAGCAAATATTTATGAAGCGGCAAACATAAAATGGCCTTTCGTGCTTGGTATTTTCAAGCCGAAAATCTATTTGCCGCTCGGCTTGTCCGTGCAAGAACGAGATTATATTATTCTGCATGAGCAAACGCACATTAAGCGGTATGACCATATTGTCAAATTCGCAGCATATTTCATTTTGTGTGTGCATTGGTTTAACCCGTTGGCGTGGGCGGCATTCCTGCTGATGGGCGCGGATATGGAAATGTCATGCGATGAGCGCGTGTTGAAAGAACTGGGCGGCGAAATAAAAAGGGATTATTCGCTGTCGCTCTTATCCTTAGCGACGGATAGACGTATCATCGGTGGCAGTCCGCTTGCTTTTGGCGAAGGCGGCGTTAAAGAAAGAATAAAAAACGTATTGAATTTCAGAAAGCCGTCGCGGGTGATTATCGTGGTGGCGGCATTAGCGATGGTACTGAGTGTTGGGTTAGCGGTGAACAGAGCCACCGATGGAAGCACTATTGCTTCAATAATACCAATGTCTATGAACAATGTTGCTAAGAAGCCGCACTTTGCCGGAACAGTAACGCAAGTGTATGACCATGCTATCCTTGTAAGTGTCAAAGAGGGCGAGGACGTGCGCAGGAGCAGCGACTTGATACGTGTTTCTCTCAATGTAAAATTAAAAGACAGCATGACCCATTTTACCGTTGGCGACAAGGTTATTGTCTATTATAACGGTGAAATCGCGGAGTCCTATCCGGCGCAGGTAAATACCGTTTATGCGATTGTTCTGACAAGCCCGGATATGAAGGTAAATATGGATGACCTGAAAGCGCTTTCCGCAATGCGTACACCTTATGTTGGCAACAATAGTGCAGTCGGAAAAATTATAGATGCTCTCCCAAGACTTGACAGAGATCATACGCAACGGTTTTTTTCCATCGGCGACGATTACCATACGGGCTGTGCCCCGTTTACGCTTACCGTCTACTATGAACCTAATGACACAGAAACGAGCGCCATAAGAAATATAGCGGTTACGCCAAAAAACTCCGTGTTATTATTCTCGCTGATCGATAACCTTGAAGAAATAAACTATGCTTTCCGTTCAACACCGAGTGATGGAAAACTCGACAAGACGGCTTACATTTCCCGCGTAACACACAACAAGAACGATATAACCAAGTATCTTGGAACAATCGGACTTGGCTGGGAAGATTTTAAGAATGACTGGCACGGTTCCGTTGAAAAGCTGTTTGCGGCGCGGCCCGTATCCGCATACGAGCCGCGCAAATGGCTGGATTACTACTTAAATGAACAAATGCCCTGGGGTCGCAGCTTGGAATTAGAACTCCCCGCATACCCGGATACTGTGTTTCGGTGGACGCCGTACGAAGTCAAAGCCATTGATTCTCACGGTGAAAAAATACTCTTTTTCGGGATGCCGATTTGGAATGTATATCTGGCAGACTTAACCGACGACGGGCTGCCTGAATTTTGTGCGACGGTCAGTATCGGTTCTGGAATTGTTGATACTCGCGTGACCGTCTATGATTACGCTGCCGGAAAGCAGTATGATTTATCAGACCGTATGCTCTATGATTATGCTTTGTCAATGGAAGGTGGGCAATTAGTCGTCACGCAATCAGAATATAATGGTGCAATACGGACAACCGGTAATCTGGCGATTGTTAACGGTGAATTGACTGTCGTCGGCATTGACCACAGAAGGCCTGAACTTGAACCGGACAAGCAGCGTCCCCTAACACTTGAAGATGTGCGAACCCTCGCTAAAAAGGGAGATCGCCTGCTGTTTGAGGACTTTCGGCAATACATAGGCGTAAACGTCAGCTCAAGCCTTGACTACTATATAATGGTTTACGGTGTTGAGGGTGGTTATCGTTTAATCGTACACTCCAATCAGAGCGGCAAGCCGGACAGCGTAAATCTTGAAAGTATTTGGGCAAGCGGCGGAAGCGGTATCGACATCCGATCTGGAGATATCGATGGGTTTTTGAGCAAATGGCCTATTATTATGCGGGTGAAAGATGGTACAGCAACACCATCGGGGGTAACCCTTGCACTCAAAAATGTCACGAATACCGAATACACTTACGGCGAAAGTTACACTGTACAGCGCAAAACGGATAATGGATGGATAGCTGTCAAACCTGTCATCAACAATTATGGTTTCAACTCCATTGGATATATGTTACCGGCAATGGGAAGCAAAGAAATCATCATTGACTGGGAATGGCTTTACGGCAAACTTCCCGCCGGTGATTATCAAATTGCTAAAGAAGCATTATTTGTCAGATCCCCGGGCGACTATGACACATTCACATTGTTTGCGGCATTTACAATCGCTGCATGAGCATTGATAGGAGTAGCTGCCTGCAACCCCCATTTTTTCGATAAACATTGAAAGGAACCACTTTCCGGCATGCAATACTAAGAAACGTTTCTTTTAAGACCGATGTCAAAAAAGCAATTTTTGACGGTGCAACAATGGATAAACTTACTTACGCCCTTTTAAAGGGTTATCGGGCTAAATTGGATAATGTCACGGTTATATAAAGGATCTGGCTATTGGAAAGCTTCATAAGTTTACTCCCTACAACCAAGGATTGTTTATTGTTCAGTCAAAATTAGGGGCCCATCCTTAGTAATCGCGATTGTATGTTCATATTGGGCTGAGAGCTTACCGTCAGCCGTTCTTGCCGTCCAACCATTCGGGTCCATTTTACAGTGGTGTGTCCCTACATTAACCATCGGTTCGATTGTAATGACCATTCCCTCTTTTAATCTTAGTCCCCTACCGGGCCGACCATAATGAAGAATCTGTGGTTCCTCGTGTAAACATCGACCGATCCCATGACCAGTAAAATCTCTCACAACGGAATAACCCTCTGCTTCTACATAGGTTTGAATCGCGTAACCAATATCTCCTAATCGATTACCAGGAAAAGCCTGCTTAATACCAATGTATAAGGACTCCTTCGTAACTGCTAATAAATGCTTTTTCGTTTCGGAAATATTACCCACCGTATGGGTCCAGGCGGAGTCGGCTAAGCCGCCATTTAAATTAACAACCATATCAATCGTTACGATATCCCCATCTTTTAACGGTTTATCCGTAGGAAACCCATGACAAATTTCATCATTAACAGATGCACAGGTTGCATAGGGGTACCCCCTGTAACCTTTTTGCTCTGGCGTAGCACCATGCCTTGCTAAATACTTTTCCACAAAAAGGTCAATCTCCCGTGTTGTCATGCCGACCTTTATTATTTTGGCAATTTCCTTATGACAAGAAGCCAATCGTTTCCCAGCCTCATGCATTAAGTCAATTTCTCTTTTACTTTTTATCGTAATCATACGAAAATCCCTTCTTTTTTATCTTTCCATCCCTCTAACAAGCAGTTTTATGACCCCATCGCGCCATTCTGAGTCAATGAATTCATTAGTTGCCTTCTTGCCAAAATAGCCACTTACTGCCCCGATTAAAGTCCCAAAATAAAATTGAGAAATCGTCTCCGGTTCAATCGATACAATTTTTTTAGTATGAACTCCCCTCCTAATTGTATCTAGTACAGGATAATAAATGTGAATATAGAAATCACTACGCAGCTTTTCATAATTTTCAAAGAGGATGGGTTCTGGTTGAAATATATACTTAAACAAAATAAATAGGTAGGGTCGTTCGATCCATTGTTTTAGCTGGGCTGCCGCAAAGTATTCTAGCCGTAACAAGGGGCATTGATTAACACGAATGGTTTGCTCGGTAATCACTCGTGCCTCTTCATAGGCTTGATGCATCAATTCACCCAGCAGACTCATTTTATTGTCATAATAATGATAAACAGTCCCTCTACCCAAACCAGCCCTCCTAGCGATGTCACCCATTTCCAAATTAACGCCTTTTTCCAAGAAAATTTCTGCTGCGGTGTTTTGAATTTGAAAAATACGCTGCCTTCTAATGGCTTCATTCTGCTCTTTTGTTCGAGGAGTCAATTTTTGTCACCCCATCTTTGACATTCACGCATGTCGATTAAAACTTAGGGGCATTTTACCGTAACACAACAATAAAAGCAACTGTGACCACAACAAAACCATCCCAACCCACACTTGTTCAGCAGCAAACCTCACCCAATAGCTTATTGGCTACCGAGGCGATACAGCGAAAAGCGAATTGAAGTTTCTATATGGCCAGCAAAATTTGCTATAATAGGTACGGTTCTAAAATTATTGACGTTAACAAGGAGGGCTTCTGTGCACTGGTTGAAAATCATCTTGCAAATTGCGTTACTTTGGTTAATCTTCAAGGCAGGTGACCTTGTGGTATCCCTACTGCATATTCCTGTGCCGGGTAATGTTTTTGGTATGCTGCTACTTTTTGGATTGCTGACTTTTAATGTTATTCCATTAAAGTGGGTGGAAGAAGGGGCGGGTCTCTTGTTAAAACACATGGCTTTCTTCTTTATACCCATTGCTGTTGGTCTAATGATTTGGGGGGATCTTTTTCTGGCCCAGGGTATACAGCTCCTGGCAGTTGTTATGCTTGGAGCCGTGGTAACCATTCTTACGACGGCCTATAGCGTCCTGTTCTTAGCCAAAAAGTACGATAAGGAGGAGGGCGAGGGAGCATGAACCTATGGATTACCCTTTTCGTTATCGTCCTTACTGTTTTCAGTTATTGGTTTAGCCGCCGCTTAAACCGGCGGAATCCAACTTCTCCCCTAACCAATGTGGTATTTTTAAGCACTACCATCATTATTCTAACGCTGGTGGCCAGCGGTTTAACCTTTGAGGACTATACACCGGGCAAAGACATTATGACATTCCTATTAGGACCAGCCACGGTGGCATTGGCGGTCCCCCTGCACAAAAACGCCCAGGTATTAAAAAGATATCTCGTACCCATCCTATCGGGTATTTTTCTGGGGGTTCTGTCCACCCTGCTATCTGTGGCAGCTCTGGCTAAACTATTGGGTCTTGATCCCGTGATTACCCTGTCCATGCTGCCCAAGTCTGTAACGGTTCCCATTGCCGTGGAGATTACCCGCATTGTAGGGGGTGACCCAGCCCTTACTGCTGCCTTTGTGGTGGCCACCGGCACGGGTGGTTCGATGATTGCTTTTTGGTTATTGGATCTTTTTAAGATTCAAAATCCCATCTGCAGGGGTTTGGCCATCGGAGCCACCGCCCACGGTCAAGGAACAGCCATCGCTATCCAAGAAGGCGAACTGCAGGGAGCCATGTCGGGTATTGCCATGGCATTGGCAGCCATATTTACTTCCTTCCTGGCCCCGTTTTTAATCCCACTGTTGTCAATATCCTAATATTCGGGCTGGGTTAACCTTGTATCGCAGTATATGCTTAATGAAGAAGGAAATTCCACTTTGCCCACGAATACCAAAGCTAATGGAAAAAGGAACGGCAGGTCTTCTCCATGACTATTGCTGTGAAAATTTTAGATAAAATTATGAAAGAAACAATTCCCGCTATTGAGAAAAGCAAGAACAAATTTACCACATTGCTGAATCCCCTCGTTTGGAATACCAGCGGGTGGAGGAATAAATCGATGAAGCGAAAAATAAAATTGCTACTATTATTAAATATGATATTATGCTTACACCTCATAGGGACGACATCATCGAGATGGTCGTCCCTTATTTTTCAGGAGGGTTATAAATGAAAATACCCTTTCTCATTGGCGTTGCCATCCCTCTTTTAATTGCTTTGATATTCCGTTCAACGGATGCAATTATTAGCTACTCATTCTTTATCGGTCTAGGTTTTTGGATCATTTCCGGGTTTATTCTTGGTGCTTTTGGTTCCGGCAGCGATACACGGTCTCATTATCACTCCACCCCTGAGGCTGACCGACCTGAACGATCCAAATGGGCAAGAAAATTCTTTTACCTGGGTCTGCCTGGCATGCTTATCGGCATCGTTTATTTGGCCTGGGGATAACTAAAGCAAATAACGAAATACGAATATGGGGGATTCCGGAAGCACTGAGAAGGTAAAAGTAATTCTATATCAAAAGGGCGACATCGTGGATGGACGTCGCATTTAAGGAGGTGATTCATGATGTTTCACAGCGGTATATTAAATCCTTTTAGCCTGAGTATTATCCCTCTTTTAACTGTTATCCCTGTACTAATAACCTTTGTATTAGGTATTGTATTGGCCTATTACGTTTATCGGGACGCTGAAAAGCTAGCCAACCCTCCCCTGAAAATTCCACCGATTATTTGGGCTTTGTTTGTTTTTTCATCCATGGGAATGGGTCTTATTGCTTATTGGTTGATCAATAAAAGTAATTTAAATAGGGAATAGAAAAATATCAAATACGTGGTGATATGAACCCTCCAACGGGGGATACAACACCAGTCTGCCGTCCCCTTGTCAAAAAATAGCTGCCCCGGAATGTTAGGCCCTATTCACACGGGTATAATAAACAATCCCCAAAGTTCCAGTCCCGGCATGAAGACATCCCCATTTTTTCAAATTATTCCCTCCTGAATATGTAACATAAAGTTAGATATTTTCACCATCGTTCACGTTGAAAAGCATGGCCTTACTAAGCAGGAATTTTTGATGAAATACCCCTATTTTAGAGAACGACAATTCTGAGGAACTACAACTAGATGGCAGTTCCTTATTTTTTTATCCAGCTGAGATTCGTATTATTTTCTATCGTCTTAGGCCTATTCATTTGCTAAATTAAAGTTTTTCCGGAATTAACACAAACTTAATCGAACTCTAACAAACTTAACCCTAGATCTACTTGTTTATAACATTCATAAGGTAAATTTGGTACATAACCAAATTTTACCTGGGGGGATAATATTTAATGAATCCTATCAAATTTACTGGTCGAACAAGGAGAGAGAAAAGTATTCAACATCGCCTGCTTCTGCTTTTTACATTGCTTATTACTTTAGCCATCGGTATTTTGGGATTAACTACTTATTTAGTTGCCAAACAAACGGTAGAAGTATTAATAGAGGACAAATTAATCGTCTCCGCCAAAAACATTGCAGAAACGGTCGAGTTCTACACGAGCACAGTTGATTCCCGGGATTTCACTACTAAGGTAGAATATTTACTGAATAAGGAAAGGGCTGCCTTTACCACCAAGGGCCTTAAACCAGTTTTATTGTTTATCGATAGCGAAGCAAAACCAGCTATAAATGCAGCAGGCTCAAATAATGCAATACCCGATAAGATACTAAAAACGATTGGTTCAAGCGATGCAGGTATAAAATCCGTCCTTATAAATGCTGACAGATATTCTATAGCCAGCCAATTCATACCAGGGAAAAACTGGTACTATCTCGTTGCTTTGCGGGAAAAGGATTACCTAGCCAATGTTTATCAACTACGAAATATAGCTATTTTGGTTGGCTTGCTGGCTTTAACAGTGGCCTTCTTAATCTGCCGGGCAGTGGCTAAGAAACTTACCGAACCTTTAAAGGAGATCATGATTGCCTGTGAACAAGCAAGCCGAGGCGATCTAACCGTACGAGTAAGAGCGGATAAAATGAGTTCTGAATTTGCTGTTTTAGGGGAAAGTTTTAATATCATGTTAGAAAGTCTTTCCGGCTTCCTAACTCAAATTCTGGAGATGTTTAATCAGGTACATCAATTTAATAAGAAAATAACAGCAGTAACTAAAAATCAGGTAGAAACGGTTGAGCAAACCAATGTTTTGGCCAGGCAAGCTGCGACTTCTGTGGATACCATTACCAGCGAGATTGATAGCTCAAAAACCGCCAGTGAGAAAATGTTATTAGCGGCTGCCAACGGTGAAGGGGCACTAGAAAAAATTGCCCTGGTGATTGATAAAAATGCCCAGGTAATTGATGAGCATGTTGCTGCGGTTCAAAAATTAAGGAATAACATTACCAAAATTGCTGACTTCATGCAGCTTATCCAACAAATATCCTCGCAAACCCATCTTTTATCCCTTAACGCCTCCATTGAAGCCGCCAGGGCCGGCGAACATGGCAGGGGTTTTGCCGTGGTAGCTCAGGAAGTTAAAAAACTAGCGGATAGCAGCTCACAAGCAGCCAGTGAGGTTGCTCAGTTGTTAAAGGATATTTATCAACAAAGCTCAGTAGTTACTAGTCAAATGGCAATCAGCCAGAGCGTGGCAGAACAAGGTATCCTGGGTATTCATCAGACCAAAAGCTCTTTGCAAGAAATATCCTTAGCCATCCAAGAAACCAATCGATATATTGACCTGATTACGGAAAGCGTACAAAATATCTCTTCCGGCTCCGAACAAGTTGCAGCCATGATTCAGGTATTGGCCAGTGAAGATAGCCAAGAAGAAGATGGAATTGATTCAAGGGAGGTCTCAGCCAAAGAAATTGCTTCCTTAGCAAATAGGCTGGATGAGATGACAGAAGACCTTAAAACCAGGTTGACCGTGTTTAAATTTACCTCTGAGCAAGCATCCGGGGTGAGGTAAGAAAAAATCACCCTTTGCAATTTGATGCATGGGGTGACCTTTAGAAAAACTTTATTTATAGTAGTGTTGGAACTAATTCGGAACGGTATGTTACAAAACTAGCTTTCGATTTGCAATTCAACTAAGTCATTATTTTTAAGCCCTACAGCATTTGCCTCATCGGTATCCAAATGAAATTCCAGGCAGAATTTTTCACTCACCCGAACCAGCACGAAACCAAAGGTTACAGGTCTTGGGCCATTGGCCTTGATGGATACTCTAGCGCCGTCTTTTAAATTAAATTTTGCTGCATCACTGGTATGCATATGAATATGGCGGCCAGCAATAATGCAACCTTCAGGAATCGTACAAGAACCCTTTGGACCCACTAAAGTAACACTTGCCGAACCTTCTAAGTCACCCGAATCCCTTATTGGTGCTTTTATGCCAAGCTTAAAGCAATCTGAAATAGCTATTTCTACTTGGGTAGCTTTCCTTACAGGACCCAACACCCGTACCTTTTCTAGTACTCCTTTGGGGCCTACTAAAGTAATACTTTCCTGGCAGGCATATTGTCCGGGCTGGGATAGATCTTTATAATGTGTTAGCTTCGCGCCGGTTCCAAAAAGCTGTTCGATATCTGTTTCAGAGAGATGCACGTGCCGGTTTGATACTCCCACAGGTATTCGTTTATCCTCTTGCCTTAATTTGCTGTGCCAATCCACTGCGGGTGACTTTTTATTCTTTAGTTCTTCCAGAACAATTTTTGTAACAAGCTCTACAACCGTGGCTTTGTCCACCATGCAACACCTCCACTACCTTATTTGTGCCATAACCTGTTTTACGATAGTGGTTATTAGATCCGGTGTTATCTCGGTGGAATCATTGTTATTGGTAGAAACCTTATTACTATGGAATTCTTTGATACCATAAGCAATGCGTTTTTTATTAATTAAATGCAGTGGTGTTACGTTGTCTGATGTACTACTGCCACCCCAGGTTCCACAACCTAACGTAAGGGCGGGGGCCAAACCTGTGGCGTAACCAATGCCGCCTAAGGCGGAAGGTGTATTGACCAATATTCTAAACACTGGTTTCTTTAAGCCAAACTCTTTAATAATATCCTCATTCTGAGAATGTATAGCTAAGCTATGTCCTGTTCCTTCATATTCTAAAAGCTGTATGCATCTCTTGCAGGCATCTACCCAATCACTTTCGGTATAGAAACCCAAAACACCGGTTAATTTCTCCCTGGACAAGGGATAGTCCTTGCCTACACCCTGTTGTTCTCCTATTAATACCTTGGTATTTTCCGGTACAGCCAGTCCAGCTTTTTGGGCAATATATTTACCGCTCTTACCCACCATGGAAGCATTCATGCCTCTGCTTGTAAAAAGCATGGCTGCTACTTTTTTTGTCTCTTCCGGCGTCATGAAATAAGCCCCCCGGGCTTTTAACTCAGTTATCACCTGATCCTTCATGCATTCTTCCACAACAATGGATTGTTCGGAAGCACATATCGTTCCATTATCAAAGGTCTTACTATCAATAATACATTGCACTGCGTAAGGAATATCTGCTGTACGCTCAATAAAGGCCGGCACGTTACCAGGGCCTACCCCATAGGCTGGCTTTCCTGAACTATAAGCAGCCCTTACTAACCCCGATCCTCCGGTAGCTAAAATAAGTGCAACGCCTGGATGGGTCATTAATTCGTTGGTCGCTGCCATGGTGCATTTAGATAAACACCCGATAATTCCTTCGGGAGCCCCTGCAGAAATTGCAGCCTTTTGCATAATTTGGGCAGCGGCAAAGATACAACGACTTGCTGAGGGATGTGGCGATATGACGATGGCATTACGAGCTTTTAAGGAGATTAAGCATTTATAGATAACCGTTGATGTGGGGTTGGTTGATGGTATAATCCCCAGCACTACGCCTACCGGTGCCGCTATTTCTGTTACCTTTTTCTCTTTGTCCTCGTTGATCACACCAACGGTTTTCATGTCTTTAATATATTCATATACTCCCTGGGCAGCAAATTGATTTTTGACTATTTTATCTTCAAACACACCAAACTTAGTTTCATCAACAGCCATTCTAGCTAACCACTCTGCATTAGACATGGCAGCATCCACCATCGCCTTTATGATCCGGTCTACTTCCTCTTGACTAAAATTAGCATATTTTTTCTGGGCTTCCGTGGCACTGACGGCCAAATCCCTAGCTTCTTGAATGGAACTCAAATCAAAGTCAAGCATGTGCTCCCCTCCCGAATTTATATTTTCCGCCTTTACTGCTCTCGCCAATTAGCCGGATAACTTACATAGAAAAATTTAGTACTGGCCGGACTGCTAAAGGTGATGGTCGTTCCCTTGGGCACAAAAAATACGTCACCAGCCTTACCGCCATAAGTTTGTCCATCTACAATAATCTCCAGTTCACCTTCTATCACATATTGATATTCATCGTACCTTAATTCCCACTGGAAAGCACTTTGTTCCATTTTCATAATGCCGGCACACATATTGGGGCTATCGGATAAGGGAAGTACATCCCTTAGTGCTACTTTATCCCGTGGGTTACCCGTGGAAAAGGGCTCACACACAATGGTATCACCATGTATCAAACGCACCCCACTGTGGTGCTTTTCTACTACTGGTTGGCTAGTTATCCCCGTAGTTCCTAAAACGGCTAGTACTTCTTTAACAATTCGTTCTATCAGTTCCGGGCTTGCTTGAACATCCCCCATATTTTGAGAAATAAGCTTTGCCATATCCTGTTTGGACTCCCTGCTGCCTACGGTTGTTGGCTCCGTCGGCAGGTGGCTAGCAGGTACTGACACAATTGCATTGTCTGCATAAGTTAGCGTTAGCCCCATTTCCCGTGCACGATCTCTGGCCGATGGGGTAATGATGTGGTCTGGCCCCACGAAAACCTGTTTTTCTCCTCTTTTTGCTCTATTCTCTACATCCGCTGCAGTAATTAAGGCTTTCATTTACTCATCCCCTAATTTATTAAATAATCGCGGTGTGCAGTCTTCTGCTGGGTGATGGTATAACCACCTGATTTACCAATAGTCCCTTTTCTTTAATTAATTCCGCACCAGCTTCCACTGCAGCTTTCACTGCAGCCACATCCCCGGTCATCGTTACAAATGATTTCCCACCAATACCCATACCTGTTCGCACTTCTATTAAATCAACTGCCGCAGCTTTAGCTGCTGCATCCGCTGCCACAATGATTGCTGCAATGGAAAACGCTTCAATGATGCCTAAGGCTTGTAAGGCAGTTACTCCACTGGTGCAGTTAATAGCCGGAAATACCGCCGGGTGTACATTGGGCAAAATGAAATCATCTACTACCGATTCATTGCCCCTCTCTATACCCACTTCTACGGAACTCTGCACGGCCGCCACATCCCCACTAACTAGCACGATGTATTTACCTGGACATACGGTATTACAAGTTACTAGTTCTACTTGGGCTGCTTTGACCATGAAATCTGCAGCTTCTATCCCCTTAGCGATGCTGTTGAATTCCACCATCCCTATGGCCAGCATGTTCGCTCCCCCCTCACTCTGTTGCTTCTATTAAAATAGAATCGTTTTTTTGTTCTCTTACGATGCCGTCAATACTTGCATGTACCCGAGCTCCTAGCTTGCCTGCGGGAATTTCTCCGATAACCTGTCCCCGCTGCACCAAATCTCCTTCTTGAACCAGTGGTTGACAAGGAATACCGACATGCTGCCGTAAATTTATTTTAACTTTATTCGTTAAGGGGATTTCTTGAACGGGTGCTGGCTGATCATAGTCTTTAAGACCTAACCGAATAATCAATCGTTTAACTGGTATTTTCCGATCATCCTTGTTATTTGCTGCTTTGGGATCACTTCCGTCACCTTGGTATTTGATACCAGCCTTTCCTAACTCCGCTTTAATTCTTTTATTTATCTGCCTTGGAGACAAATCCATGGGGCACGCATATTCGCAAGCCCCACATTCTGAACAGAGTAAAGCTGATTTAACCGCTGCCATGTCATTGCGTGCATAGGCCATCGACCGCATGGTTCGGTGGGGCTTTATACGATGACCCAATAAATTCCGTGGGCATAGCTCACTACAGCGGGCACATTGCATGCACAAGGAACGGGCCTTTCTTAAGAAAATATCAATATTAGCCTGACGCATACGGATGAGTGCATGCTCAACAGGCAAAACAATAAGGCCTTTGGTTGTTTTTGTAACAGGGGTATCCCAATCAGGGATGAGTTTGCCCATCATCGGCCCACCCTCTATCACTGCCAGGCCTGGATTTTCTTGCACCCCAGCCATCGCTAGCACATATCTGATCGATGTCCCGATGGGTACCTTCGCGGTAAAGGGTTTACTTACTTTTCCTGTTACAGTTAGCCATGTGTCCACCACAGGCAGTCCTGCCAGGGCATCGGCAACATTTAATACCGTTTCTACATTATTAACGATACAATTAACCTGTAAGGGTATGCCAGCTTCCGGAACAGAACGGCCCGTTACTTCCTGAACCATGACCTGCTCGTCCCCTGCCGGATAGAAGTCCCCCATCTGAAATATCTCTACCCGACTATCGCCTTTGGTAGCCATCAGTTCCTTGATTGCTTCGCTGTATTTGGCTTTCAGGGCAATGACACCTCTACTGGCACCAACAGCATCCATTATGTGTGTTAAGCCTTGATGTAAATCTTTGGCTCGATCCTTCATTAATTGTTGATCCACTCGTAATAATGGTTCGCATTCGGCACCGTTAATAATGACACATTCTGCTTTACTCGACAATTTAACATGCGTTGGGAAGCCGGCACCCCCTGCACCAACAACTCCTGCTTCTTGAATGGCTTGTACTGTATTGCCTGACAACTGCTCTCACCTCACTTGCTAGCTCTGTTTTTCATCGATAATCCCGATTATGGCAGCATCGATGGGAACTTCTTCAAATTCTTTAATGCGTCGTGAGGAGCTGCCACTGGTTATTAACACTTTTTCCCCTACACCTGCTCCCACTAAATCGGCAGCCACTAACACATTACGTCTTTTTTTTCTTTTATCTTCTTCTTCCGCATCCAGTAATGTATCTAAAATCTCTACTATCATAAACTTTATTCCTGATAGCGAATCTACTTTTCGTGTTGACCAAACATTGCTTACCACTCTGCCAATGAGCAAATCGTTCACCCTCAATCATTCGTTACTAGCAGAACCAGCTCGACAATACATTGCTATTCCAAGGGGAGTAACTAAAAATGGATTTGCTGGTTTTAGCACCGGCACCCCGACTATCTGAGATACAACATTTTCTATCCCCTCCAGGCAACTGGTGCCCCCTGCTAAGTAAACTGCTTCAACTGAGTATTCTTTCAAGTGATTGTTAATAATAAATGCTACCTTTTCCATCACAGGCCTTAACAAATGGATTACTTCCGTACGCCCCTGGGGGGATTTCTTTCTGTCTTCTGCTTCTTCAAAGCTAATTTTAAAGGCCCCAGCGATAACAAGACTAAAATGAGTTCCGCCAGTGGGATCATCCGAAACATTCACTACTTTGCCAGCTTGGATAATGGCGGTGCCGGTTGTGCCGCCACCAATATCAACCACCGCACCATCTGTTATGCCCAGAACGGCATTGGCAGCAGTTGGTTCATCAATTTCTGCTATTACTTCAAAGCCGGCAGCTTCAGCCACATTGCGAATCGTACGAGCATCGCCCTTGCCTGTCCCAGGCGGAAAGGCAACTGCAGCTAAATCCAATACACGGCCCAGTTTTTCTTCCAGTTCAACTTTTAAACCTCTTACAATATCCACAGCACCTAGATAATCTACTACCAGTCCATCCTTTACTACCTGAGCAAACTGCATCGCTCCGGCCACTGGATTACCCTCTTCATCGATAACCGCTAATACAAGATAGGCAGTTCCTAAGTCTACACCTGTATAAAGCTTTACACCCGGCTCAACCTTTTTAGGGTTTTCAATAACAGATGCAAATTTTTGTAAAATGCTATCACTGGAACTTAAATCTTGCGTGGTGTCCACCTTATCACTCCCTAACACTGCCTAGATAGTACTTACCTGCCTTCAATTGGCACATCATAATGTAGATCATGCTGCTCATGCGATTTAATGTTTGCATTATGTCACCCCGGGATGTGGTTCCATCTTCTTGGCAAAAAACATCCGCAGCCATCAATTCTGTTTCCCTCACCAGGGTACGTATTATATTAAGCCGCGACATGAATCGCCCGTGGGATGGATCAGGCAGGAAGTGCTTTACACCAATGTGTTTCTCTGGGTAATGTGAAAACTCACGGATGGCTTGGGCATCCAACCCTGCAAAGGTTGGTGCAGGCAGTTGTTCCCCAGTAACCTCCGCACGCATTAGTGCCCTGGAAAGCTTTAATATTTCAATCATTTCCTCTGCTATTTGGCTAAAACCCATTGTTTGCAAATCGATGATCGTTTCTATGATCTGGGCCTGTAGGGAATCCAACTTACCTCTTAGACGAATTACCGGATGACGCTTATCCACCAGATTTTTCCCTCTTAATTGGGTCATATGTTCAGGCTTTTGTTCAATAGCCTTGCCATCTGGCAGCAGATATCCCTTTGTATTTCTAGGGCTACCCGCTAAATTCACCTCGGCATTCGAGACAGGGGGATTGTTGTCCCCTGTCTCAACCTTAATACGTTTATCTTGCAAAAATTGAACCGCTGCCGGGGTGAGTTTGCAATTTGCCGGAAGGTTAAAGATTGCAAAGGGCTTTTTACGGTATCTTTCTTGCAGCTCCATTTCGGTAAATATTCTCAACGATAAAACCCTCCCCTAACACAGCAATTAATTGGTCCTAGCCCTCTAGCTTAGGAAGGATTAATTCTACATCCGCGTGTGGTCTGGGAATAACGTGCACGGAAATAAGCTCGCCAACCCGTTGGGCTGCTGCTGCACCTGCATCGGTGGCTGCTTTAACAGCACCAACATCCCCGCGTACCATTACCGTAACAAGCCCACCACCAACATGAACTTTACCGATTAAATACACGTTAGCCGCCTTTACCATGGCATCAGAAGCTTCGATGGCTCCGACCAAACCCTTCGTTTCAATTAATCCCAATGCGTTTGCATTACTCATAATTTTTACCTCCTAAATGATTGATTTAATAAGTTTAACTAACTAACTATCCATGGCCTTGGTCACAAACAACTAATAAAAATCAGTCGGCCATGGGCCCTGTGCCGTGAGCCATGAGCCAAAGACCCCAAAGCAAAACAGCCACCAAAGCCCAAGGCCCACGGCCTTTTAAATATCCCTCGGTGACCTAGCTACGGATAAAACAGCTTCTTTAAAAGCATCTGCAGCAGCGGTACAGGAACTCTGGGTACCCGTTAATAAGGCCCCACCAAAGTTTGTTTCACTTGGTGGCCCAAACCAAACCTTCATTTCAACGTCGGCTGCTTTGAGTGCTGCATCTACTGCAAAGGTAGATTCGAGAGGCGGTGCAATGAGGTAGGCAAGCGGTTGACCTTCTTGGATTCCCGCTGTCTTTGATAAATAACTGCCTGTACGAGAAATAACATGTGGGTAAAATGCGATCAGGCCCTGTTCATCCGCCGTATAGAAAAAGGCTTCGGTTTCTAAACAGGTTATGGCTGCCTCCATACCGCTTTTCACTTCCGCCGGAGTTGGTCCCGCCAAAATGCCAATAAATTCACCAGATAATGGCCCTGAGGCATGGGCAGCACCAGCATAAAAAGATTTTGCGTAGACCACATCAACCATTGCCTTTTTGGTCGCTTCATCCAGGGCAGTATAACCAGCATCATCAATACTACAAGTAATCATGCCAATACTACGCTGTTCTTCTTTTAGCTCTAATTTGACGGCTAAGTCTGCTGACACGTTTGGGATAAACTTAACAGCTAAAATATCTGCTTTAATCGGAGTTAAAACTTTACTTCCCCTCCCCTCTGGCTTATTTGGTGTTACGGTTTTTTCTGGTCACTTTCAAATACCAGCGTTTTTATGATTACGGGAACGACCGTGTTAGCCATAATGGGTTCACCGATATCAATGTAATCGCCATCATCCACACAGAGTTGATCTAAACAAATGATCCCTGCCCGGTGACCCAGGTAATATTGCAACGTTTGCCCCAGAACTTTAGCACAATCCTCTTCGAGAATTAATATTAGGGGCTGTTTCGAAGCAATGTAATCCTTGGCGCCTTCCATGATTGCCCTTGCCGCTTCTTGTATTTTGCTAAATTGTACTCCCCCAATTCCTTTAAGGGAGATTGCCAGTGGTTCATTAAACCCATCCAATTGATAAGGTTGTAATTGCCTGACTAGTCCTGCTTTAAAATCAGCCATGTTCGTTGGACATCCCTGGGCAAAAGGTTTTACAACAGGTACATTTCGTATTGGCAAAAGTTCTGGTGCTATCTGTACGGTACTGCCGCTTAAGCTTAAGGTATGAGCCCCCGCACCGATAACGGTAGCCCGAATGGTCTCCTTAGGCTTAACAAGCTGCCATTGCTCACCGATGAAGGCTTTCCTCAGTGCTTCTCCCAAAAATGGTCCAATATCCCCATAGAGAGTTCCCTCAGGAATACTCCAGATTTCTTCGGGCGAGTACACAAAATCAGCCACACCACCGGAAAAACTGATCATCTGAACCGGATAATCTAACCTTAATGCGGGCCCCATCAGCAATCGTTCACTTAATTGGGGAAGCTGAGTAGAAACGACCAGACTTTTTACGGCAGCCGCCATATGACTTGCTATCAAGCGAATTTGGTCTAAAGATATCCTCTCGCCTACTTGCAATGCCAAACCACACTCCTGCATGACCACCCTTGCTGCAGGTGCCAAAAATTTTATCGTGTTGCCGCCCTGCTCCAGTTCAATTAACCGGCCCCCAATATTAATGCAGGTAGCATCGATGGGCGTACCATCTTTAAAAACAGCCAAATTTGATGTACCGCCACCAACATCAAGATTAAGGCATACCCGATGCATGTCTAAAGAAGTTGCGGCAGCCCCGGCCCCCCGGCCAGCTATGATTGACTCCATTAAGGGTCCTGCGCTGGCCACCACAAAGTTACCGGCATAGCCAGCCATTGCCTCCGAAATTCTACGGGCATTCTCCTTTTTAGCAGTTTCCCCCGTTATGATTACTGCACCGGTATCTACTTTAGCAGGAGTTATGCCCGCCCGGTGATATTCCCGTGTTATTATTTCAGTTACAGCAGGGGCATCTATCCATTCATGATTTGTTAAGGGAGTAAAATGGATATCACTTCTGTACAAGATCTTTTTTCCGGTAATCGTCATCCTAGGCACAGCCGACCCGGCTGCGGTATTGCTCACAATGATGCGGCTGATCACCAATTGGGTGGTCGTGGTGCCAATATCAATACCGACACTTAATAATTCTTTCGTCAGCTTATCACTCACTGAATTCCCCCCGCCTATTGCAGGCTCAATTTAACCCCACTGGCCTTCGCATCATAAATTGTCTTGATAACTGTGGCTAAGTGAGCCCCTGCTTCGGCCGGAGGTGTACCACCCTTATGAATATTCGATATAACGGTATGATCCGCCACCAATGTTGCGGGGCCCGGCTTATAAACCAGGTAAGCACTCATGCTCTCAGAACTTCCTAAACCAGGTCTTTCACCTACCAGGAGCACGACCACCTCCGCTTCCAAAACCATGCCAATAACATCCATAACATCTACTCGGCCAAATTTAACAAAGATATCCCTGCCGGATGTGAGGTTTTGCGCCTGCAGTCCTTGTTTTAGTGCGGGCAAAATCTCTGCTAAGTTTGCCTCAATTGCTTTAGAACTCAAACCATCTGCAATTACAATTTGCACTTGTGGTTTTAGACGACACGCTTGTTTTATCTTGGCTATTTCCTCATCCGGCAGTTTTCTACCCAAGTCGGGCCGGGTTAAGTATTGATCCTTATCCTGAATTAAGGTTTTTACCTTAACCAAATCAAATTTTTCTAAAAACTGTTCGTTTACTTCTTGAAAAACAGCATCCTGGGCCGTTGCATGGTCTGCTCTAAAGCGCAACAAGGTACGTGTTAAGGGTCTCGGGCCACAGCGCCAAACGCCAATACGTGCCGTTGTTGTCTGCTTATAATAGGCTAATGCTGCACTGTCCCTGGGGTGAGGAACGAGAATTTCCTTTTGCAGATCGATGGCCGAAAAATCTTCCAAATCTTCATCTACCACATTACCCTCGCAGGCAGGGATGCACTTGTCATTTTCTAAGCCGTTAGCTTCTATTTGATTATTTTCCGCCACCGTATCATTCATTTGTTTAACAACTGCTTGCACGATCTGGCGAATTTGTTCTTCTAGCACAGATTACACCCCCTTTCGCGTGAAAAATGAGGCATCACCGGCCTTGGCAGTAAGTCGCCCATTTTCCAGCAGGCCCATTTTGATCAGCCATTTTTCAAAGGCCGGTAAGGGTCGCTTGTTTAATACCTGTCTTAAAGTTGCATTATCATGGTAACTGGTGCATTGATAATTCAGCATGACATCGTCACCCATGGGAATGCCGATAAAATACGTTACCCCGGCATTGGCCAAAAGAACCGCTAAGTTTTCAATGTCGTTCTGATCTGCCTTCATATGGTTTGTGTAGCAGGCATCTACACCCATCGGAATACCGGTTAACTTACCCATAAAGTGATCTTCCAAACCAGCACGGATTACCTGTTTAGCATCATATAAATACTCTGGTCCAATAAAACCCACCACGGTATTGACCATAAATGGCTGTAAGTGCTTGGCCAAACCATAGCAACGGGCTTCCAAAGTTAGTTGATCCACGCCATGGTGGGAATCCGATGAAAGCTCTGAACCCTGACCCGTTTCTAAGTACATTACATTGGGACCCGTCCCCCGGCCATAACTAAGGGCTAATTCCCTCGCTTGTTCCAACAAACCCACACGAATACCGAAAGCTTCATTCCCTTTTTGGGTACCTGCGATGCTTTGGAAAATACAATCCGCCGGTGCCCCTTTTTCGATGGCTTTCATCTGTGTGGTTACATGGGATAAAACACAAACCTGGGTAGGAACCTCCCACTCCTGCACAAAGTTATACATGGTCTCTAAAGAGCGAGTCGTACTTACCACCGAGTCTTCCACTGGATTTAAGCCCACCAGAGCATCCCCAATGCCATAGGCCAAGCCCTCCCTCAGTGAGCTAAGTATCCCCTCCGGGCTATCGGTGGAATGGTTTGGCTGCAAACGGGTTGCCAGTGTTCCCGGCAAACCGATGGTCGTGTTGCAGTGGGCAGTAACGATTAATTTGCTGGCACCATAAATTAAATCCATGTTACTCATTAGTTTCGTAACAGCCGCCACCATCTCACTTGTTAGTCCCCGGCTTAGCCGTCTTATGCAACCATTGTTCGTTTCATTGCTTAGGATAAACTCCCTCAGCTCTGCAACCGACCAGCCTTTAATTTGCTGATAGATTGGTTGGTTGATATGGTCATATATTACCCGGGTAACTTCATCCTCCTCATATGAAACGGATGGGTTGTTATAGATATCTTCCAAAGTAAGTTCGCTTAACACAACCTTGGCAGCCACTCGCTCCGCAGCCGATGTAGCGGCAATACCGGCTAAGATGTCCCCGGATTTTTCTTCACTGGCCTTTGCTAATACCTCCCGAACAGTTTGGAAGGAGAACACTTGGCCAAAAATCTTGGTCCTTCGTTTCATCCCTATGCCTCACCCCTTGTCAGTTCATTCTATCTAAAAACAAAAAGGTCCTTAGGCATGAAATCAACAAACGTCATTCCACACCCTAAGGACCTCTTTGCCCCGTGTATTCTATTTTGATAACTTACCACTGGTATTTTTGAGTTTTTCTTGTCGGATGTCTTTGTTAAGACGTTCTTTCAATTGCACTTTTTTATGTTTCAATAACATGATCTCCCGGTAACGCTCCCAGGCAATCTGCAAAGCTGGTGCCAGCTCCTTCTCCGTTACAGGTTTGGTAAGGTAACCCATTACCCCAGCATCCAAGGCACTGGTTATTAACTCATCTTCACTGAAGGCTGTCAGTAATATCACCATGCCGAGTTTTTCCCCTGTAATCAGCTTCGCCGCTTTTATGCCATCCAGCTTTGGCATCTTGACATCCAGTATTGCTAAATCCGGTTTTAATTTTCGCACTAAATCCAGCGCCAGCAATCCATTTGGGGCCTCACCGACTACTTGGTGTCCCAGCTCGGTAAGCATCTCCTTTAAATCCATACGGGTTAGAAACTCATCATCTGCCAATACGATTCGCAGAGACTTCACTGTTTTCAACCCCCCAAGGGAAGTCAATTTCCACCACTGCGCCAGCATCATTGTACATGGTTATATTGCCACCTAAACTTTCTCCAACAAGGGCTTGGGTTATCTGCAAACCAAGGTTTGCATTAACTGCAATGTCAAATCCCTCTGGAAATCCTGCCCCACTGTCATGAATGACGATCTTAACCCTCCCTTTATTTTGCTCTATATCAATGGTTAATTTACCATTGATGGCATTATTGAAGGCATATTTAAATGAGTTTTGGATGATTTCATTGACTACAATGGCTACCGGTGTGGCTTGTTCGGATGCAAGATAAATCACATCACCATTCACGTCAATGGTAATATTTTGATCCGGCGGCAGCATATCGGTTAAAATATTTACGATATCTTGGATACACTCCCGCAACTCAATCACATCGGGGCTTTCTCTGGAAAATCGCTCATGTACTAAGGCGATGCAACCAATACGGTTAATACTTTCCTGAAAAGCTACCCGGGCTTCCTCATTATTTACCCGCCTCATCTGCAATCGCATCAGACTGGAAATGGTTTGCAGATTGTTTTTTACCCGATGATGTATTTCCTTGATCACTGCGGATTTGGCAATCAGCTGCTTTTCCTTTTTACGCAGTTCCGTTATATCCCTTAACAAATAAACGGTACCTCGTACATCTGTTTTATCAAGGATATGTAAAGATCTTGCTAAGAGATTACGTCCATTAATATTTACTTCATTTACATCGGAATCACTGCTAAATATTAATTTTAACGCATCGATCTCTTGGGTTAGTTCATCAATGGCCATTCCTATGGGGTTAATACCTGCCACTAGACTCTTTAACCAACCATTGGCTATTTTGTTCGCATAAGAAATTCTACCATCATAATCGATAATGAGCAAAGCATCATGGATTAATGTTGGGAAGAGTTCTTCGACATTCGAAAGATTCAATAAAGTATCCGTAAGTTTTTGGGTCGTATTCGAAAGGACCTCCACTGTTTTCTCTTGCCTTACCTGAAAACTGTTATCCCTTTCCATTATTAATACGGCAATAACCTCACCTTGGTTATTTTTGATTGATTTAACCCTTTGGCTGATGGGAACACCTTCCTGGCTAACCCCTTGCATGTTTACCATCGTTTCGCCTTTTTCATAGGTTTTAAAAATAGCCGGTTCATTAAAGCGCAAGGCATACTTACCAACGACATTTTCTTTATATAAAGATGGCGCATTCGTAGGCTTTGCCTCAGCCACCACCATGAAAGCCTCCGGATCTTTGGTAGGAACATCAATGAAAATATCCGACCCGGTAAGATCAGCAAAATCCTGCAAGTTATTAAGTAAACCTTGCAGAATGTGGATATCCGATTCTGTTAAATTACTGTTTTCCCGGCAAAGGTCAGCTAATCTCTGTCCTTGTTTAATGGTGTAATAAGGCACGCTTAGCACCGCCTATTGTTTATTTCATTCCCTTGCTAGTCTTTCTTTTAATTCTTTAATACCCTGGCCATTTATGGCCGAAACAACATACACATCGTTGCTTTTTAAGGCTACCGTTTTTAATAATTGTTTTGCTTTTTCAATGTTCGCTTCTGGATGATCTATTTTTGTTATGACACCAATCGTGCTGCAAGGAAAGCTTTGGGCAATTCCCGGTGGGTAAATACACCTTTCACTGGTGGCATCCTGTAAAAAAAGCACATCCTTTACTTGTAAAGCGGTTGCCATTAAAGCCCTATAAAAGCGTGGGTTTTCAATATATTCACCGGGGGTATCTACCGTGTAGGAATCAAATTCCATGGCTTGAGTCTTTCGTACATTTAAACTGTCTCCTTTTAGTGCAGCTATCAGTGTACTCTTGCCAGCACCCACAGCACCTACCATCATCGCACGTCCCATTTAATTTCCCCCCATCCTAAGAACGAGTAATATCGCAGGAAGTATAACTCAATTTATCCCTTAGAACCCGATTGACCTCCATCAATGCTTGTTCCACCGCAGCCACATCGCCAGTAATGACTAAAGATCCGGTAAAACGGTCTAAGAAACCGATACGAACGTCGGCAGCCTTAGTAGCAATGTCCGCTGCAATGATAGCAGTTTCTCCGGGGGTAAGAGTAAGTATCCCGATGGCACCACCTGCATCTACCCCTAGTTTTCTGTATAAGTCTTCCACCGGGTGAGCTATCAAGTGGGCTAAGGTCACCTGTTTGCCTGGTACATACTCTTGAATTGATCTGGTTTTCTCTATCATCTTTAAAAACCCCTTTAAAAATAGAAGCCTTACCATACTGTTAATACCTATAACAGTACGATAAGGCTTCATTGCCTTGCAGGGTGGTAAAACAAACCCTGTTTTTGTATTTTATTTTAAAGCCTAGCATTGAATATTTTATATATTCTATCGATTGGTTTTTTCTCCTGCTATAATCCTATCAACATTTTTTAACATTATTTATAAGCATTATATTTATGCAATAATTGTTTAGCTGTAACGATCATCCTTTGCTGTCTTTCCATACTGAGCTTACGCAAGACTTTATAGGCTGCTTCTTCACTGCATCCTAATTTCTGCTGGAGCACTAACTTTGACCGGGAGATAACATCTCTTTCTGACAATGTTTCGGATAGCTCTCTTACTTCTTGGTTTAACCTTTGCATATCTGTAAATCGTTTATAGGCAATCTTTAAAGCCGGTTTTAATTTTTCCCTTACAATGGGTTTAACTAAATAGTAAAGAGCACCACTGTCAATGGCCTTGGTTATCGTATTTTGATCACTAAATGAAGTTAGTAAGACTACTGCGGATAGCTTTTTATCACGAATAACCTTTGTTGCTGTTAAACCATCCACATCTGGCATTTTAATATCCATCAAAACGATATCCGGTCTCAGCTCTTGCGTAATTTTAATGGCATCCCGACCATTGCGGCATTCCCCAATCACTTGATGCCCCAATTCCTCTAATAAGCTACAGAGGTCCATTCTGATAATTGGTTCATCCTCTGCCACTAAAATTCGCAAGATTCCACCCTCCTTAAATTCCATCTGCCGGTATCTCTTACTATTTAATATAACAAATCAACAGCGAAAAGCTATGTGCTTCCAGCACATTTTTAAAGGTTTTAATGTGCCCCTGGGTAGTTTTAGAGCCCAATTTAGTCCAACTCTAAAAATAGTAAAGAGAAATATAAAGTCGTAGCATCCCTAAACTTACGCAAATTCAACCCACTGATTTGCTCTATTTTATTTAATCGATAGAAAAATGTATTGCGGTGGATATTTAGTTTCTTGGAGGTATTAATGGGACTAAAACCAGTTTCACACCAGGCACGTATCGTCCGAGCAAGCTCTGGCCAATCTGATTGTTCTTGTAAACTTTTTAATACATTCGCGACAATTTTCTGACCCCTTTGTTTATTTATACTGATGATCAGTTCTTCTAGCTGTAAATCCTTAATATTGTAAATGTCAGACTTATCGTTTAGCTTGTTACCAATCGTTAAGGCCCTAATGGCATCACGGTACGAATTCCTTAGTTCAACCAAATTCATGGCGATGGTTCCAATACCAATGGTTGCATCGATACCCCGTTCTTTGAGGTTAGCTAATAAAGCTAAGCATTTGTTATCAATGTATTCAATAATCGAACTTTCCTTTTTCACCGTTAAGATGGCACGTAATACCACAAATTTATCATTGCCAATAAAACTAGTTATATCCTGGGGGGAATCAAAGGTCTGCTTGATGATATTCAGCACATTCATTATTAACGATTGAATAAGCAGTTCAGGATTATCACCTTCTGAAGCATCACTGCTACGAATTGATTGGGTTAGGGATTTAAATTGGTGCAGGTCGATAACGATAGCTATATGGGGAAGATTGAGATTGTACCCCAGTTCCTGGCCCCGGGATATTAAGACAGCCGTGTCCCCTACATCTAGATCAAAAACAGTAATCTCTCGAATTAAGTTTTGAATCGCATTCTCTCGCAGTTGGGCTGATTTTAATAATACGTTCTCACGCAGCATTATTTCAACTTGTTTTTTTACAATTAATAAAAAATCTCTTACTTTTTCCGGGTCCCCACCTACCCCTACCGTACCAACAACTTTATGAGCAAATTCAATGGGTGCCGTAAAACCCGGCTTAACATTTTTGTATTTTTTTGCCTCATTACTGTCCGTAAATATGGGCGTTCGTAATTTTATAACATCCAACGAGGGTTCGTGAAGACTTCCTATTCGATTTGCATCATCGGAACTGGCAATAATGATACCTTTTTCATCCGTCAGGATTGCATTACGACCAATTATTTTACTCATGGCCAATACGAGTTCTTCTGCCACAACTTTTAGCATAAAAAGCGCTCCTCGTTCGTCCGTAATCATAACAATACAAATAATTCTTCCTAATATTATAGCACACGAAGAATGTCGAATTATGCTTTGGGTATAAAAATTAGCCTTAATTCATCGAAATCTTTGTGTTTATGGAACAATGCAATTAGTTCGTACGAAGAATAAACTAATAATGTAAGAATTATTCAATAATACTGAAAAAACAACGGAGAGGGAGAGATCGAATTGAAGAAGGGCAGACAAGTATTGTATCTTTCTAAAAGTGACGTAGAAAATGTCAATATGCCTATGAGTGAAATGATTGATTTATTAGAAGTAGCTTTTACTGCTAAAGGTAACAATCAAATAGAAATGCCACCTAAACCAGGCATTCACACCCGGGAAAATTGCTATATTCATGCTATGCCTTGCTGGATTCCCGAACTAAAATCCGCCGGTATGAAATGGGTATCTGGATATCCTTCAAACCAAGAAATTGGTCTTCCCTATATTAATGGTTTGTTAGTATTGAACTGTCCGGATACGGGTGTTCCTTTGGTGATTATGGATAGCGTTTGGATTACTGCTATGAGAACCGGTGCCGTTACCGGCTTATCCGCGAAATATTTAGCCCGGCCCGGCAGTGAAGAATTAGGGATTCTGGGCTGCGGTGTCCAAGGAAGAACCAACCTCGAAGGATTATTGGTTACTTGCCCCGACATTAAAAAGGTCAAGGCCTATGACGCATTCCCTGAAATTAGTAAGGCTTATGCTAAGAATATGTCAGAACAATTTGGTGTTGAGGTCATTCAAGTAGCAACTCCAAAAGAAGCAATTGTAAATAGTGATATCATTGTAACAGCCGGTCCCATTGTCAAAAACCCAACCCCTGTAATTGAAGCTGAATGGATTAAAGAAGGCGCCTTGCTTGCTCCGGTAGATTTTGATTGCATGTGGAA
The DNA here is from genome assembly GCF_036763075.1 of Desulfotomaculum sp. 1211_IL3151. Taxonomy (NCBI): domain Bacteria; kingdom Bacillati; phylum Bacillota; class Clostridia; order Eubacteriales; family Desulfotomaculaceae; genus Desulfotomaculum; species Desulfotomaculum sp. 1211_IL3151. The sequence goes on from NZ_JBAIYV010000021.1 coordinate 56,107, forward strand.
GCGAGAAGCCATCGAGTTAGCTGCTAAGAATTATACAGATGATTTTGGCCAATTTGATCACTTTAAAAATGCAGGTTACTTTAACTTTACACCTAAAAATCTCTATGAATTAGGTCAGCTGCTAACTAAACAAGCCCCCGGCAGGGAAAATGATCGTGAAATTATTCTTGCCAATAATATTGGTATCGCAATGGATGATATGGCAACCGCTATTCGAATTTATGAAAGGGCCCTTGAAAAAGACCTTGGTGTAATCCTCCCCTTATAATTTAAATCAAATCGGACTCCCCTTCAGGAGTCCTTGTCCCATATTTACCGTCTCAAATTTTCTGTAATTTCTGTATTAGATCCTGCCTTATTATTGAATAAAGCCCTAAAAATATTTTAAACCTAAATCTAACACTACACGTAAACGGCAACAGCTAGTTCCTCCTTGTCTAATGATACTTTTGCTGTTTACAATATAAAGTAATAGTCTGTGCGTTTGTAAAGAAGTTAAAAAATTTTAACAATTTAGAAGGGTGGGGCAATCATGCGGCATAAAAAATTAGTTTCCATGGTACTTGCAATTTTTGTTCTTGGTACGATCTTCTTAACCGGCTGCTCTAATAAGGAAGGAGCAAGTTCCGGCGACAAACCAATCAAAATAAAAATAGCGGGACAATATCCAGTGGAACACCCCGGCACAAAGACATTGAATGAGTTTAAAGCTAGAGTCGAAAAGGAAACCGATGGGCGAATTCAAGTTAGTGTATATCCTGCCAACCAATTGGGCGACTACACGGTCGTTTATGAAGAGATCATGAAGGGCACCATCGACATGGCCCTAATTACCATCCCCAGTAATTACGATCCTAGATTAGAACTACTTTATGTTCACTCCGTTGCTGAGAACTATGACCAAGCCAAAAAACTTTATGCACCCGGCTCCTTTGTCTACAATACCCTAGCACAAGTTCATGAAGAACTAGGTGTAAAATTTTTAGGCCTTAACGTAGAAGGTTTTGGTGGACTGGGCCTGACCAAAATGCCCACAAACCTTACGGACCCCACAGCCAAGAAAAATATTTTATTACGGGTACCCCCCATTGATGTATTTAGACAATGGGCAGAAGATATGAACTTTACAACTGTTTCGGTGCCCTATGCAGAATTATATACCGCTTTGCAAACAGGTGTTGCTGATGGCTGGAGCGGTGGACCTCCGGTGGCCAATTACAACGGATTTAGAGATGTTATTAAATACTATGTGCAGGTAAACAACTACTTTGAAAACACATCCTGGGTTATGAATCATGAATTGTTTAAATCCCTGACCCCTGAAGACCAAAAAACCGTTTCTACCATTGTTGCTGATTTGGCTGCTAGGAGTATTGATGAAGCAGAACAAATCGATAACGAATGCATGGCTGAAATGGAAAAGGTAGGAATTGAAGTTGTACGGTTATCCGATGAAGAAATTCACACCTTGGCCGAACATACCCGCAAAACAACCTGGCCTAAACTGGAAAAATTGTTAGGCAAGGAAATCGTTGATGGCTTGATGGCTCAATACGAGACTAAATAATAGAATTGGTATATGCGGATGTTCTGAAAGAAAAACAAAACATCCGCATATTTACAAAAATCTCGAGGGGGGAGTATTTTGAGCCACCGTACTTTTAATGATTGGTTAAAGTTATCTTGGGATGGACTTTTAAAAATACAAAAAGGAATTATGGTATTTACTAGTTTGTCAATTATCGTAGCCATCAGTTTAGGGGCTATCTTACGATACGTTTTTAAGACAGATATCAAGGGACTTGAGGAAATACTTGTGGTGCTGGCTTTTTGGATGTATTTTATGGGCGGGTCTTATGGTAGTTATGAGAAAAGTCATATTACTGCAGAAATAATTTCTACTATGGTAAAAAAACCGCAAATACTAGGTCCTTTAAAACTTTTTTCCTCATTTATGACAACGGCACTTTGTCTAGTTGTAACTTATTTTGCTGCGAATTTCTTTTTATGGAGCCTGGCTAAGGGAGGTACCACCACCGCTTTAAAAATACCCTTGATTATTTCACAAAGCTCCATTTTTATTGGCTTTGTTTTAATGTCGTTATACACTGTCATCCATTTTATTAAGGATCTTGCTGCATATAGAAAAGGTGAAATTGCTTAAATAAGGATGTGAATAAATGCTTGTACAAATTGCCATCGTATTATTAATCATAACATTAGTTTTAGGCATCCCTGTTCCCTTCGCATTCTTTGCCTCAACTATCTTTTTAGTTATCACAGCTGGCTATGACCCAAGTTTCCTGCTTCCATACGGCTATAGTAAAATGAGTACCAGTGTCTTATTAGCCATTCCCTTATTTATTCTTGCCGGCGGCTTTATGGCAAAGGGTAAAATCGGTGGTAAGTTAATTGATTTAGTTGAAGTCTTTGTAGGGAGGATCAAGGGTGGTTTAGGAGTAGTGGCCGTGGTTTCCTGTGCTGTGTTTGGTTCTATTACAGGAAGTGCAGCAGCTACTTTATCCGTTATCGGTTCCTTAATGTTTCCCCGCCTGGAAAAGGCAGGTTACCCCAAAGGGCATTCCGCCGCTCTTATTGCCAACGCAGCGGTGCTGGGCATGTTGATACCACCCAGTTCGATTATGATTCTTTATGCTTGGATCGGTAACCAATCGGTTTTGGCTAGCTTTTTAGCCTCGGTTATTCCGGGTATTATTCTCGTAGTATTAATATCCCTGGTAAATATTTGGTTATTGAGAAACAATAAAGATATTGTGATTAATGAAAAAATGGATTTTAGCACACGCACTAGGCTCTTAGGAAAACGAACTGTATCAGCGGGTCCAGCCTTGGTTATGCCGGTTATGGTTCTAGGTGGAATTTATAGCGGCATGTTTACACCCACCGAAGCAGCGGCATTAGCAGCACTTTATGCCATACCCGTAGGTTTTTTTATCTACAAAGGATTAAACCGCAAGAACTTTATTGAATCAATCATTGAATCAGCTGTAACGACCGGTGTAATCATGGTGATGTTATATTCGGTTATGATCTTAAGCCGATTATATATAACGGAAGACTTAACCGGGGTATTGGCAGGTTTTCTAACCGCTATTTCTGAAGATAAGTATATAATCCTACTTATGATGAACATATTTATGATTATTATGGGTATGATTATGGACGATGTCAGTGCTGTACTGCTTTGCACTCCTATTTTACTCCCCATCGCCATTCAAATTGGTATTAGTCCTGTACATTTTGCCGCAGTTGTTGGAGTTAACCTTGGCATGGGTAATATTACACCACCAACGGCACCGTTATTATATTTAAGTAGCCGCCTTGGAAATGCTCCGTTAAAAAATATGTTCACCCCTACATTTTATTTATTAGTATTCGCCTGGCTGCCAACCTTATTAATAACCACCTACCTGCCTGCATTATCAATGTGGTTACCCCAATTAGTTTTAGGAAAATAATAGTATCTTCCACTATAACTATAACTACGCATGTGACCATCAAAACCACATGATGATTTAAAATTTTGATTAATCAGCAAATTAACTGGCATTATGCCAAATACAAGAAGCCGCACCCCATTAATATCAAGGTTTGCGACTTCTTTTTCTTTAAAAAAGCTTTAAATCGATACTTAAAGGCTAAAGGAGTGGTAATCGTGAAACGTCAAAATCCCAGTATATTTAATGATATTGTTGGGCCAACAATGGTTGGACCTTCTAGTGCACACACTTGTGGCCCAGCAAGAATCGGATTCCTTAGTAGACAATTTATCCACGGCAACCTCACAAAGGCTGTCATCGAATTTGCCAAAAATGGTGCCTATACGGATATGTATAAAGGACAACATTCTGATTTGGGATTTGTTTCAGGGCTTTTGGGCTTCAGACCGGAGGATCCTAGACTAAAACAAGCCTTTCAGATTGCAAAGGATTCGGGAGTCGATATCCAATTTGTAATTAGCGATTTTGAACCGATTGTTCCTAATATCGCTAAAATTACCATGACCAGTGATCAGGACGAAGTCGTTGTAATATATTCCGATTCCATGGGTGGTGGCACGGTTAAACTATTACAAGTAGATGGATTTGATATTTCTGTTGTTGGCGATTGTTATGAACTTATCATACATATCCACTCAGCAAATACAAAGGAACTTGAAAATATCAAAAATACGGTTGCTTCAAAGTTTATTAACAATGAAGGAATAACGCTGTCAACGGTTAACAACAAAAGCTTATTCAATATCAAACTTAGAAAAGATGTTGAACCGAGTATGATGGACTTTATTAAAAACATTGACAACGTTACAGATGTAAAGTTAATAACTCCTATATTGGTAGTCCCTTCAAACAGAAATACAAAAGTACCCTTTTCAAGTGCAGCCGAGTTGTTGGAAATTTCTAAACGGGATAATAAAGAACTTTGGGAGCTTGCTGTTGCATATGAATGTGTAAGAAGTGGTTGGCGTCATAAAGAAGTTATGGACTATATGAAATATACCATCGAGACCATGGAAAGTAGTGTAAAAGAAGCACTCAAAGGCAATATAGATATGAATGGTATCATAAAACCAACCGCCGGTAAAATCAAAAAAACCTGCGACGAAGGAAACACCTGGCTTGATATGGGCGTTCTTGATGCAGCTGTTCCTTGGGCAATGGCTACAATGGAATACAGCAGTGCAATGGGTGTTGTTATATGTGCACCCACAGGAGGTTCAGCCGGCGTATTCCCTGGGGCCATTCTTGGGGTAGCCAATAAACTCGGACTTAGCATGGAAGAAAAAACCAAAGCTATGTTTACAGCAGCTATTGTAGGAATTGCAATGTCGAAGGACAGCGATTTTTCTGCAGAGCTTTATGGCTGTCAAGTAGAACCGGGGGCGGCATCTGCTATGGCGGCAGCCGCCTTGGTTTATTTGATGGGCGGCTCAGTAAAACAATCCCTGGATGCCGCCTCCTGTGGTATACAAAATATCCTTGGCACCATTTGCGATCCCGTTGCCGGTCTCGTACAAGTTCCGTGTATTAGTAGAAATGCCATGTCCGTTGCCAATTCGGTTGTCTGTGCAAATATCGTTATGGGCGGCTATGACCCTCTCATTCCACTGGATGAAGCTGCCGAGACATTGTTTCGAGTTGGCAAACAGCTGCCAAGTGAATTGAGATGTACCTGTAAGGGTGGTCTGTGTATAACGCCTACAGGATCTAGGCTTGCAAAGGAACAAGAGGAACGAGACAATGTCAGATACGAAATAATTAACTAATTGGGAATGTCATCCACCCTATAGATAACGCCCATGCCGGGCACACACCGCATAAAAAAGTGCCTTTTTAGGCACTTTTTTATGGATTTTAAAGGGGTTTTAATATTATTCAATATAATATTGCTAAATTTTGCGAAGCTGAAGCAATTTCTTCTGTAGAGGCTGTTTGTTCTTCTGAAGCAGCAGCTACATTCTGAATAGCCGAGGATAATCTGACTAACAACAAAAAATAGTACAGTTATAATAAAGAATGCTAAGCTGAACAATTTAACATCAATTTGCCTAAATTTATTTTTATTCAAACTACTTCCTCTTAAGCAAACGAATAAAAAGTGGCCTTTAGGACGATATAAAATAAATAAATAGCGATCGTTAAGTAAAACAACAGAACAAACCACCGCAGCATTGCTGAATCATTTTTTTCCATAACCTTGACCATTAGATCAAAGAAGTTATTCTTGATATTTATCATAAGGCACACCACCTTACAAAATTAAAAGCCCCTATTTTTAAGATAGGGGCAAAAGGCACTAGACATAATGAGACATGATTATCATTGGTAGCCAAATATAGTATAAATATAAAAAGTCAAATGGCGGCCAGGCAATCATACCAAATAATGATTTAGATACACAGTTTTGGGCCCCAATTTTGGATAGGTTTGGCTTTTTATTCGTTAAAAAGGTAACAAGCCCTATTGTAAATAGGACTTGTTACTCATCATAATATATTAATTTGTCATAATAAGCAATATATTTATAGATCTTGTTGTTATTCTGCCCTACATTCCTTCTGGGAAAAACGGTACTCTTGCTGTTTTCAATTCCGCCATCTTAAGTGGTTCCTGGCCAAACAGAAGATGTTGTCAATAACCCCGTCCCCTGGTCATTTATTTACTGTACTCTTTCATTAATTCCTGAGCATATTCAACCCTTACATTTTTCTCATCAATCATTCTCTTGACAACCTTTTCCAATACTTCCCCTTTAGCACCTGCTACTGTGGCCACATTTCTGGCATGAAGTGACATATGGCCCCTCTGGACACCTTCTGTGGCGAGAACCTTCACTGCCGCAAGATTCTGCATAAGACCTAAGGCTGCAAAAACTTCCCCTAATTCAGCTGCTGTTTTCACGCCAAGCATTTTAACCGCTACCTGAGCAGTTGGATGAATTTTTGTTGCTCCGCCTACTAAACCAACAGCCATGGGGATCTCAATTGATCCGGCAAGGTCGCCATCCTTTGTTTTCTCCCATACAGTTAATGGTTTATACCTTCCTGTAATTGCGGCATAAGCATGTGCACCTGATTCAATGGCCCTTGTATCATTGCCTGTTGCCATGACAGCCGCGCTAATGCCGTTCATGATGCCTTTATTATGCGTTGCAGCTCTGAATGGATCTGCTTCTGCGAAAGCATAAGCTGTAATTATAGAATTAACTACCTCTTCTCCGCCTAAGGTTTCTTTCTTTACGACTACTCTAGCTCGGACAAGTCTTTTCGCTGCAAGGTTTGATAATATTCTTAGGAAGACCTTGCCGCCTGTTATCTGTTCAATATATGGAGCAATGGATTCAGCCATCGTGTTAACTGCATTCGCCCCCATGGCATCCAGTGTATTTACGATTAAATGAACGATCAGCATTTTACCAGCTAAGGTGTCTATAACCCTTGCTTCAACATCCTCAACCCCGCCGCCATGCTGAACCAATATAGGGTCCTTTGCATTGCACATTTCTTTTATTTTTTCTTTGTTTTCAAGAACAATATTTCTAGCATAATTTATATCCGCTACATTAATAACCTGAACCTGCGCAATCATAATCGATCCCGTATTGCTTGTAAATATACCGCCGTTTTCCCTTGCAAATTTCGCAGCATTGCTGGCAGCCGCTATAACGGATGGTTCCTCTGTTACCATTGGGATAACGTAATCCTTCCCGTTGATCAAGAAGTTAATCGCCACTCCCATAGGCAATGAATAGATTCCGATTACGTTCTCTACCATGTGGTCCGCTTTGTCCAGATCAAGGGCATTCGGGTCAGCAATTACTTTTGCATCTTCCTCTGAAATGCCTGCAAACTCAACAACTTCTTTCAATCTATCCTCTACGGAAAGTTTATAGAACCCTGAATATACGCTTGTTTTCATTCCGCATTTCCCCCTTTTACAAAACTCATCCTAATTTAAAGTCAGTCCTCAATAACAACCTTCATCCTCATCAATGCCGAAGCCATACACTTGCCAATATTATCAAACCGGAGGGAGTTTGTGGCCCCCCCGCCTAGTGCTTCATCCATAACAAAGTTAAACCCTGTTAGTGTGGGGACATCGTATCTGACAACTTTCCCCTTAACCACATCACCAAAATGTTCTTTAACTCTTTCCGCCGTAACCTGCTCTTTGATAAGGTCATAATATTTTGGTTCCCGGGCAAAAATACAGATGTTGCTTCGATTGCCCTTGTCGCCGCTTCTGCCGTGTGCAATATCTTTTAAGTAGATTACTGCCATCTATTTCACCTCCAGGATATGCGCTGTCAATTTTACGGCATCCCTTGGCACAAAAGTTGGCCATAAACTAATCACTTCACTTACTTTGGCACGCCCGCCAAACATTGCTCCACCCGGAGGCCCATTTAATGTAAGAGGTGCTATTTCAGGGACGAGCTTTTGCGCCTCTTCCTTTGTCTTTGTTCGGATAGCAAATCTTAAAATAACTTCGTTAACATTGCTAACCTTTTCTGGGCTCATATCAGCAACTCCCAGATGAAGTCCATTCAGTCCCATGCAGTCAATCTGCATGTCCTCATACTGCAAATTTTTTCTTTTCATCTTTTTAAGCAGAATATCCTTTGCACACATTGCCTTTTCATAGGCATCCGGCCAGGCATACGCATAATAGGTAACGAGCTTATAGCCGGCGTGGTAACCAACACACAGCTTCAGTTGGTCTGTTGGTTTTTTACCTTTGATGCCGCCCACCTTGACCCTATCCTTGCCTGCCTGCGTCAATGTGGCGTTACTGATGTCAGCTATTACGTCTGGCGTATAGTAGTTGGCAGGGTCATGTATCTCATAAAGAATCTGCTCTTTGCAGGACTGTTCCGTGACCAGGCCGCCGCAGTCCGGTGCTTTGGTAATGTGGAAATCATTTTCTGTCAGTTCTGCAATTGGGAAACCAAGCTGATCAAGGTCCGGTACGTTTCTCCAATCATAATCATAGTTGCCGCCAGAACCTTGCCCGCCGCATTCCAATAAGTGGCCTGCCATAATTCCTTTAGCAAGATTGTTATAATCATCTGTTGCCCAACCGAATTCCTTCATCAAAGGGGATAAAAACAAACTTGAATCGGTTGCCCTGCCTGTTATGACCAGTTTGGCATCTCTATTTAAACATTCCAGAATTGGCTCATGGCCGTGATAAACATTTACATTGACAATTTTATCCAAAACATCCCTGAAATTTTCGTCATTATCCATATTTTTAAATTCGATACCTTGGGCCATTAGCTCTGGTATTTTATCCTTTAAATCATCTCCGAGAACGTATCCTATTTTTAGGCCCTTTAAGTTCTGGGCCTGAGCTACTTTTTCAATTTCGTTTACGGCGCCGGTAATATTCATGCCGCCTGCATTTGTTAAAATGGTTATTCCCTTTTCGGCGCAATCCTTGGCAATTGCCTGGTATAGGGCAACAAAATCCTTGGCATAACCAGCATTTGGATTTTTCAGCTTCTGTTTTTGCATGATCGACAATGTTAGCTCAGCAAGGTAATCACAAGCCAAATAATTTAAATTTGCATTTTTGACCATATGAACAGCCGCATCATTGCTGTCTCCCCAGAAGCCTTGACCCCCTCCTATAGAAACCTTCTTCATTCTATTTCGCTCCTTCGTAATTTTTAATCACAGTTTTCAATAACCATTGCTATCCCTTGGCCGCCGCCTATGCATAAGCTGGCAACACCATATTTGCCGCCTCTGCGTTTAAGCTCATAAATCAATGTTGTCAATATTCTGGTGCCGCTATTGCCGAGGGCATGACCAAGAGCGATCGCACCACCGTTTACATTCACTTTCTTGTAAAGCTCCGTCCCGGGTTCCATCCCTAATTCATGCAGACAACCCAAGGTCTGAGCAGCAAAAGCTTCGTTTATTTCAAAAAGGTCGATGTCCCCCAACTTCAGACCCGCTTTTTTTAGCGCTTTCGGGATAGCCCTTGCCGGACCAAGCCCCATGACCGTAGGATCAAGGGCAACTGTCGCATTCGACAATATCCTGCACATCGGTTTGCAGCCGAGTTCCTTTGCTTTGCCCTCCCTCATGACTAAAACCGCTGAAGCACCATCATTCATACCCGAGGCATTACCGGCCGTTACTGTACCACCTGCTTTGAAGGCCGGTTTAAGCTTTGCCAGCCCCTCAAGAGTAGAATTTGATCTGGGATGCTCATCTGTATCAAAGATAAAGCTGTCTTTTTTTGTTTTTACCTCGATAGGCAGGATCTCATCCTTGAACTTGCCGCTTGATATGGCTGCGGCTGTTTTTAATTGGCTGTCCAAGGCAAATTTATCTTGGGCCTCCCTGGAGATATTATATTTTTCTGCCACCTTTTCAGCGGTAAGTCCCATGCTTGATTTTTCAAATTCCTGTCCTGGGATAGGGGCATAGTCAAAGGAGGTTATATATTTAAAGCTGTCCAACAAAATCTTATCTCCTAATCGCAAGCCCTCATATCTTGAGGAAATTGGCAGGTAATAGGGAGACCTGGACATGTTTTCCGTGCCGCCTGCAATGATTACGTCTGCATCCCCAGCCGCTATCTGCCGGGATGCGGACACTACAGCCTGGAGACCCGAACCGCATTGAAGGTCTATGGTATAGCCAGGTGTATCCTCTTTAAACCCAGCCACAAGAGCTGCTGTTCTTGCCACATTCGGGGTACTGCCCACTGCCTCGCCAACTATTATTTCATCGACTAAATCCGGATCAACGCCGGATCTTTTGACGACTTCTTTCAATATTTCACTTGCTAGTATCTCAGTTGAAACAGTTTTTAGACTGCCAAGATACGCGCCTACTGCAGTTCTTACCGCACTTGTAATTACGCATTTTTCCAATTAAAGACGCCCACCTTTTTCATTTTTTAGAATCCAAATAGCGCTTTAATACCCCAAGCTGATGCATAGAAGGTCATGAACTGAACACCGGTGTGGATGCCGAAATATTTGTTTAATATTCCTCCAAAAACAGCGATGGTTCCAGCAATTGCGATTCCGATAGCACCCGCTTCATAATAGGCGATAACGGTAATCAACCCTACAAACATGCTGATGATGGCTTCCTGGCTCACATATTTCAAAACCATCATACTTGCTCTTCTTGCATAATTCATCGCAAAGGGATAGGCGATTATCGAAGCTACAATTACACCCAACAGCCCGCATAAGAAGAATTGACCGGTCGACATAACATGATGCAGGTTATGCAGCGGCTCTACCGTAAAAACCGGCGGTGCATTATATAAAGGAGCTGCGGGACCAACTGCCATCGGACTTAAAGGCAGCCCGAAAGCAACTAATGGTATCAGTGTCTCACCAATGTAGGTTGCTTCCGTTGTTGCATTCATCACAGCTAAAGAGCCTGTATGTTTTTGATAAAAACCCGCTGTTCTTGTCTTAACTGCTTCCCCTGCCATTACGGTCATCCCCACCGGGCTAAATGTAAATGTGAGTCCGGATATGAATGATGCAATCGAAGTATACTTCACTTGTCTAGGAGTAAGTATTTTAAGTGGATTCGGGAACCATCCTTTCCAGCCTTTCATTTCAGGTGCTAACCAGAATTCTCTCGGCCCCTTCACCAGAAGATTATTACGGGTTTTAGGTGAAAGATAGGTAACCAAGTCTGCAAACATTGGTCCAATGGCAATACCAAGAAAAATACAGATTGAAATTTTTTGGTTGCCGGCTGCCGCCATTTTAATCATTCCTTGCATGAACACAGCAAATGGCAATAATGCTAAGATACTTGCCCATTTACCTTTGGATGTATAGGCAATAATAATCGCTGCGACCACAAAGATCGGTCCTGCCCATGCCTTTGCCACATCGCCAAAGGGAACAAGGAGTGTAGCGAAACCTACGGAAATGGGTAATGCAATAACCGCTCCTAAAATTGCCCCAGAAATCATTTTACGCAAAGCAATATGGGGCACCCCTAACCTTCGTAACGCATTTGAATCGTCCAAAAGCGGCACAGCCATCGTGTCTCCAGGCACACCCATTAAAGCTGTTGGTATGGCGTGCGTCATATGTTTGGAAACCACTGCGGCCATAAAAAACGAAAATATGGCAACAGGAGGGAAGCCAAGTAAAATTATTAGTAAGGTAAATGGTGCAATTGTTGCGGTTTCATCCGTACCGGATATAAGTCCCATAAATGTGAAAATTATGCCGCCTAAAGCTGCCGCACCGAAGGCCCAGACGATCATATTTAAATCCATACCGTTTACACCTGCCTTTTCTGTTCAGTCTTTTCTGTAAAAAGGTCATAAATCCCAAGTTCTTTCATCTCTGCTATTACCTGCGGATCTGCCGTCTTTAACAATTCCGCTTCCTTCTTAAGATCTACTCCAAGATCCTTTAGTACAGCATAGCGATCTTCCTCTACATAACCTTCACCTTCATTTACAATCCGTTGTGGTTTGAATAGCTTTGCTGATATAACTGCGGATAGTAATGAGCCTACAATTCCAATCAATAACCCATAGGCTTTGTTTAGACTTTCCGATAGATCTGGCATTACGGAATGAATGATCTTTAATCCAACAATATAAAATGTTACACTGACAACTAAACCGATTATAATTGCATAAGACAGATGTTTGATGTCTACTACGTCGCCCCATATTTCTGCATAGGTTCTTTTTTGCATATTAGCCCCCATTCTGCCGCTTTTGCGGCTAATAATTGATGAGTCTGTTTACTTCGTTCTTTTTTCCATATTAGCCTCCATTCTGCCCGTCATTGTGGCTAAAAATTGATGGGGTTTCCTTTACTTAATTATTTAAGCATTTTTCATGCCAATACCTCAAAAATAAACAAAGTCTTCTATAGCAACGCTTGACAGCGTTTACCACCGAAGACTTTGTTTGAATAGTGTGACATTTTTGCTACACAATACACACATTTTTCAAAAATCACTGTATACTTTTCGTCACATGTGTTTACTTTATGCCACTATCAATTTCGTATTCTTTTAATTTTCTGTAAAAAGTTCTTCTGCTTAGTCCTAACATCTCCATCGCTCTACTCCTGTTGTTCTGACTGGCTGAAATCGCCTCCTGAATAACTCTTTTTTCGAATATTTCCACTGCCTCTTTTAATGTTCCATAATTATATCCTACTTGATCTTGTTTTGTATTTAAGTCTTGATTATTAAAATGAGGCGGCAGGTGAGTTAAGTCGAAATAATCATCTGAACACATAATCACAGCATATTCGATACCATGTTGAAGTTCACGAACATTTCCGGGCCAGTCATAACGATGAAAAAAAGATAGAACTTCCGGAGAAAAGGAAACCGATTTTTTGTATTTTTTATTGGCTATCTGCAAAAAATGGTTCGCTAAAATTCCTATATCTTCTCCTCGTTCCCTCAATGGAGGCACTGTTATTTCCACAATATTAATTCTATAATACAAATCTTTCCTGAATTTATTTTCATGGACCATCTTCTCAATGGGCTGGTTTGATGCAGCAATAATCCTTACGTTTACAGGAACATTTTTCTTCCTGCCAATTTTCTCAATTTCACCTTCTTGAAGTACCCTTAATAGTTTTGGCTGCATCGTTAAGGGCATGTCTCCAATTTCATCAAGAAACAGCGTCCCTCCGTCGGCTAATTCGAATTTCCCCATCCTGCCGCCAGACTTTGCGCCTGTAAATGTTCCCTCCTCATAGCCAAATAACTCGCTTTCAATAAGATTTTCAGGTATAGCTGCACAATTCACAATAATAAAAGGATGACTTTTCCTTTCACTGTTTGCATGGATTAACTTTGCAATCAGTTCCTTGCCAACTCCATTTTCCCCTTTTACCAATACCGAAGCATTTGTTTTGGCAACAGTCATTGTCTGGGAGATTGCTTTAATAAAGCTGGGACTTCTCCCGACAATATTTAACTTTTTTAATTCATTTTGTTCCTCCGCCTGCAGTCTAAAAGTTAGTGCAATTTCATTAGCCCTCTCGATTTGCTGACCCAATCTTACTACTTCGGTAGCATCCGTAAAAATAGATGCTACCGCCCTAAGTTCCCCATCTTTTTCGATTGGAAATATACGCGTGGAAACAAATTTGTCTACCGTTTTTATATATTGACTTTTTTTAATAATGGTCTTTTTTGTTTTAAGTACATTTAAGATTTCTGCCTCCGGTTCAATTTGTTGCATTTTCTTGCCAATAATTTTGCATATCGGAACCTTAAGTATACTTGAATATGCCGCATTTGCATAAAAAATACGGCCCTCCGTATCAATTACGACTAAACCTTCTTGAAACTTGTCAATGATGTCAGTAGTTATGAACATGTTCGTGTCCGCAGCACAGATTAGATAAGATAACATATCTCTATCTATTTCACCGATCTTATTTCCCTGGTCATTTGTTACTTCAACGATCGGTCTGACCCAACTCTTCTGACAGTCCTTTAAACTATATATGCTGCAGTTTCCGTTTACTCCATCCTTTAGATGTTTTTCACCCGTCCAAGGTATCATAATATCCTGTACCTTCATTATGTATCACCTTTCATCTAATCATGCTTCATTGTAAACTGGTATCCGATGTGTATTTATTATATTATCATAAGCAGTTTAATAACTGAAAATCAATGTGCTATAGATATATTTCAACCGCTAACCAAACAAGTAGATTTTATTTTCATGTACTGTTTTCTTTATTTCCAAGGGTTCACGAGTAGCGCTAACATAATCGTTGACCACCTTGGTACCTACTTTTACAGCTACCTCTTATAAAATAAGTAAAGCAAAGACAGCGGGCTTTCCTACTGTCTGTGCCCATTTAAGAGGGTTCGTTTCAGCCCCGGCTTTATTTTCTTTCCTTACTTTCAGATTCTACTAATTCTCATCGTGGTGGGGCAAAGCTGATTATTGCAAAATATACCATACCCACTTAAATTTACGGATATATTCATGAGAATCGGTAACAACGGAGTTTTCTCATGAACATAGCATCTTTTATAATTTACTGGGTTATTGATACTCAGTAAAAACAACCCTGCCTTTTTATTAAGAGGACAGGGTTGTTTTTACCGAGGAATCATATTGTGAAATAGAGCTAGGGTGTGAAGTACACCCCCATTGTTAGACACCCTCTGACAGCGGGGGACGTTTTTCTTTGGCAGTGGTTTTTGTATTCTTAGTGTAATTTATTCCGTATAAACTCCTTCAAAACACCGCCTAGGCATTTAAGCCCTTCTACAATCCTCTCCTCCGGCATATTGGAAAAGTTGATGCGAAAGGTGTTTTCGTGGCCGCCATTGGGGAAAAAGGAGCCTCCCGGCACAAAGGCCACATTTTTTTCAATGCTCTTTACCAGGACATCCCTGGCATTGATGTGCTCCGGCAGTACCACCCAGGTAAATAAACCACCCTGGGGCCTGGTAAAGGTTACTCCTGGGGGAAACTCTTCTGCCATTGTTTTGACCGTTAAATCCCTGCGCTGCCGATAGACCTCCCGTATTTTAGCAATATGTTGGTCAAGGTCATATAGTTCTAAGTATTTGGCTATTTCACGCTGGGCGATGGTGTTGCATTGGAGGTCAGCCCCCTGCTTTACCAGTACATATTTCTCGATTACTTTCTTATCCCCCGCTATCCAGCCAATGCGATAGCCAGGGCAAAAGGTTTTGGAGAAGCTGCCCAGGGTCAGCACACAGCCGATCGGATCGAAGGCCTTGACGGCCGGCAGGGTCTCCCCTTCAAAGCGCAGCTCGCCATAGGGATTATCCTCAATCACCATCACCTGATACTTCATCGCTGCCTTTACCAACTGCTCCCGCCTTGCCAGACTCCAGGTTCTGCCGGTGGGGTTCTGAAATTCGGGAATCACATAGATGATTTTCACCCTGGGGGTGCTTGCCAGGATTCTTTCCAGTTCAACTGGAATCATCCCATCGTCGTCGGTGGGCACCTCCTTAAACTTACAGCCATAGGCTTTAAAGGCACTGATGGCCGCCAGGTAGGTGGGGCTTTCACAAAGCACCACATCTCCCTCGTCCAGAAATACCTTGCCGGAAAGATCCAAGGCCTGCTGGGAACCGTGGGTTAAAAGGATGTTGTCCGCCGCAAATTGCGTGCCCAACCGCCCATTCATCCTGGCGGCGATCCACTGCCGCAGGGGGGCAAACCCTTCGGTGGTGGTATACTGGAGGGCCTCGGTTCCTGCCTCCTCCAGCACCAGTTGATTGACCTTCTTAATCTCCTCCACAGGAAAAAGCTCCGGTGCCGGCAGCCCCCCGGCAAAGGAGATGACTTCCGGTTTTTCAGTTACTTTTAAAATCTCTCGGATCTCCGAAGCCTTCAGGCAGGAGATTCTTCGGGCAAACTTAAAATCCATAAAAAATACCTCCAAATTACACAATGGGATTAATTTCTATATCCAGGCTGCTCTCCTGGTCATCCCTGGCAGCCATTAAATCCTTCATAGCCAGACATAATCTTTTAATCCCCTCAGGGATATCCGCGAAGGGAGCAAAGGTAAAATTCAATCGGATATAATCATCACCCTGGCCGGCGGTAAAGAAGGGCGTGCCCGGCACAAAGACCACCTTATACTCGGCGGCCTTTAAAAGCAGCTTGGCTGCCGATACCCCATCCGGGAGCTTACACCAGATGTAGTAGCCGCCCCTTGGTTTATTCCAGCGCACATTGGCCGGGGCATACTGGGACAGGGCCTGACACATGGCATCCCTTCTGGCCCGATACTCCTCACAAACCTTCGGAATATGTGTTTCCAGGGAACCATTCACGATAAACCTTTCAACAATCCACTGGGATAGGCTGTTGGAGTGTAAATCAATGAGCTGTTTGGCTGCGGAAAATTTTTGAACCACCTTTTTATTGGCCACCAGCCAACCCAAGCGCAAGCCCGAGTAGAGGTTCTTGGAAAAGGTGCTCAGATAAATCACATAGCCATTGCGATCCATCGACTTCAACAGCGGATACTGGTGCCCCTCGTAGCAAAGGTCCCCGTAGGCATCATCCTCAAGCAGGAGAACCCCATATTTATTGGCCACTTCCATCAGCTGCTTTCTGCGTTCCAGCTCCATTTCTGTGCCCGAAGGATTATGAAAGGTTGGCATGGTGTAGATCAACTTGGGTCGATACCTCAGCAGCAGTTGTTCCAGTTCATCCACCCTCATCCCCTGCTCATCAATAGGAATGCCAATGACCCTTGCGCCAATGGAGCGAAAGGCCTGGATGGCGGGAAAAAAGGAAGGTTCTTCTACAACCACAATATCGCCGGGGTCCAGAAAGATCCTGGCAGCCAATTCAATACCCTGCTGGGAGCCGGAAAGCAGCATGACCTCTTCTCGCTGGCAATATACCCCCCGTTGGTGCATCAAACCGCACACAGCCTCCCTCAGTGAGGTGAAGCCTTCGGTGGGTGTATGCAGTAAAGCCCGGTAATTCTTCTTAGCGACGATTTCCTCTTCGATCCCAGCTAAGGCTTGCATAGGACCAGTTTCTGGAGAAGCAATGCCAGTGGCAAAGGAGATAACATCCTTTCTACTGGCCAGGGTCAGCAGATCCTTGACCATATAGGATTCAAAGCGCTGGGAATACTGGCTGAAAATCTGATTCCAAGCTGGCTCCTCCGGGTAGTGGCTTAAATCCAGTTCCTCCTCTGGGTAAGCCAGTACCACTGTCCCCTTTCCCACCTGAGAGCCCACCAAACCCTCGGCCTTTAACTCCCGATAAGCATTTAAGACCGTCGTTCGATTGACACCCAGCCTCTCGGCCAACTTCCTTTCCGGAGGCAGCCGATAACCAGGCACCATCTCCCCCGCTAAAATCTGACCCCGGATCTGTTCAAAGATTTGCCAATAAACCGGCACCGCACTTTCCCTGTCAAGGGTTACCTTCATACCAAATCACCCCATTGGATTGATCCAATTTTATCATACAAGGATTATTCCCCCAACTCAACCACCAATTTTACTTTTTTGAGACCAACCAATTTAATTATTGGTTGGTGTATGATGGATTTTGCAGTTATGAATCATAACTATTCGATCAAGAATAGCATCTGCCAGGGTGTGTTTGCTAATCATAAAAAAACACACCCAGTGGACCGATAAAAAGAGGTCACTTTCGTGTGTTTTTTACTTCATGGATATACGATAACTACGAATTGGACAAATAAATCGTTTTGAAACCCACCAAAATACTTTTTCACTACCTTTTTCTATATTGTAAATACTCTAAAAATCGCTTAGCCGCAAGGGAAAGCAATTTTTGCTCCCTCATAGCGACACCAATATTTCTAAAAGAAGGAACCTCAAGCTCCTTCGCTATAATTTGATAGGGAATACGTTCTAAAATCAATTCGGGTAATATACTGATTCCAAGACCGTTTTCTACCATTGACATAATGGCATAGTCATCCCATGTTGTAAAACGAACTTGCGGTGAAAGATGGTGTTTCTCAAAAATTTCGGAGACCTCCGCTTTTGCACCCTTTTCCAGCAGCATAAACGGACTGTTCAATAATTCTTTGATTGGAAACTTGTCGCAATTAGCAAGGGGATGATCTTGCGGAATCACTACCAGCAAACGGTCTCGCTCCAAAAAGATCGTTTCAAGTTTTGCTTTTGTCGGAAGCCGTAAAAATCCAAAATCAACACGCCCTTCTAAAATCCAGCTTTCAATTTCGGTATAATCCCCAAGCAGCAATTCAAAATCAATCTTTGGGTAGTCTTTCTGAAAAACCTTAATCATGTTAGGGAGCCAATGGGTTGCCACGCTGGAAAATGTCCCTATACGAATCATTCCAGACTGCATATCGTGTAACTCTTCGATCCGCGTCATTAAGATTTCATGCTCATTGCAGATTCGCTTTAATTGGGGCAGTAACTTTAAGCCATCCGAGGTTAAACTGATACCGGCACGCCCTCGTTCAAGAAGGAAAACACCCCATTCCCTCTCTAAATCGCTAATCATACGACTGATACCAGACTGTGTATAGTTCAATGCTTCAGCAGCTTTTGTAAAGCTCCCATATTCTACTGCTTTGACAAATGCCATGTATTTTTGGATATTCATATCATTTTCCTTTTGCATCCGATTTTATCATATATGCCATGAAGAACATTCGTTTTTGTAATGCATAGGAACATGATATACTCATACCATTAAAAATTCAAGTTTGGAAAGGCGAAAGGTGGTTATGTAGCAATGGGACTACAACCGGGTATATGAAGGCCAAAACAAAGCAGATCATCAATAACTTTCTAACCTATACAAAGCACATGCCAACTGTGATTCAACTGTAAAATTCGGAAACGAGATGGTGATTAAAATTAAAAAAGCATATTTCAAATACATAGCTGCATTGCTCCTGTTTGGCTCCAACGGAATTGTTGCAAGTTACATTTATTTAAACAGTTATGAAATCGTTTTTTTACGGACTTTCATTGGTAGCTTGTTTCTGATTTTGGTATTTGCATTATCTAAGCAAAAAGTACACTTTTGGGAAAACAAATCACACTTTCTGTATTTAGTAATTTCCGGTGCAGCAATGGGTGCAAGCTGGCTATTTTTATTTGAAGCCTATACGGAAATCGGTGTAAGCATTGCCACCCTTGCCTACTATTGCGGTCCAGTGATTGTCATGATGCTTTCCCCGATTCTATTCAGGGAAAAGATGACAAGTGCTAAACTACTTGGATTTCTTGCTGTCATGATTGGGATGCTTTGTGTAAACTGGCAAGCTTTGTCACAGGGAAGAACTTCCTGGGGATTGATTTGCGGAATATTATCGGCAATTATGTATGCCCTTATGGTGGTTTTCAACAAAAAGGCCGTAAGCATAACCGGACTTGAAAATTCCATGTGCCAGTTATTTACGAGCTTTATAACGGTTGGGATTTTCATAGGCTTGAAACAAGGATTTTCAGTCAACATGATGCAGGGAAATCTGATACCTATACTGATATTAGGGGTTGTGAATACCGGCATTGGCTGCTATTTATATTTTTCTTCCATTGGCGAACTACCCGTGCAGACCGTATCCATCTGCGGCTATTTGGAACCACTTTCTGCATTAATTTTTTCAGCTGCAATTTTAGGAGAAATGTTAAGTCCTCTGCAAATAGCCGGGGCCGTGCTGATTTTAGGTGGTGCAGCGTTTGGAGAATTGTTTCGGCCTAAAAATGGTAATCGTTTTCTAAGTTCAAATTGTTGATATGCTTAGGTGAATATTCACCAACTAAAAACACTACCTTCCGATCCATGCTAATACTTTGAATGTCATTTAATGCAGAATGCTAAAAGGAGTTACTCAAATACCTATAAAGACTATCGGGTTTTTCTAAAATCAAACGTATCATGAGGAACATCTGTAAACGCTAAAATAAAGTATACCAATTTCGCCAATGAAAAGTGTGCCACTAAAATAAGTCATTTATGGTAAAAAGTATAGCTTTACCATGGTAATATCTTTTTGGTGAATATCCAAAAAAGTAATATTATGGGAGGCTTAAAATGACTAAGAGGTGACTTATGTATAGCGAAATTCAAACTATGAAAAGCGAGGGGTTCTCACAACGAAAAACGGCTTAAAGTTCTAGAGATTCATCGTAGGACCGTAAAGAAATACTGGGACATGACATCGAATGAATTTCAAGAGACCATTCTCGAACCGGCTAAGAAATCCAGTCTTGAACAGCACAAAGAACTGATTTTATCATGGCTGAGGAATTACAAGGAGATAACGGCAGCCCAGATTTATGACTGGCTGAAGGATAAATACAGACTGGTGCTTGCAGAAAACAGCATTAGAAGATACGTTCGAATATTACGCCTAGAGTATGATATTAAACCTGAGAGTAATGACCGAGAATATGAAGCTATTCAAGATCCACCTTTGCGCACTGATTATCCCCGATGACGACATAGCCATCTGCTTTTACTGCCACAATCGGTGCAGAATATATTTTCCATCCTGACGTACAAACAAGGGAATGTCGTATTTACGCAAACTCCCATCCTGCAGTTTTACGAGGCACACCTTATCCCTTCGGTGCTGCAGCAGGGGCAGCATACTGTTTCCGGTTACCTGAAACGTTACTTCTCCTGCGTTATCCAGTATCTCCGCCATCAAAGGAAAAAGCTCTGCCATAGCTACTCTTTTATTCAAGGAGATCAGCTGCCTTCCAATCTTTGATGAATTCTGAAATATCGGAGCTGGCGGTTACTTCATCCGTATCGTATTCCTCCATCAGGGCACAAAGCAATTCCTGCTCACTTTTATCTTCGGCAAGCTGTTTCCATAGAAATACTCCCGTGCTGTTTAAGGTGATCATACCTAAAAGATCAACTGATGCCTTGCCCGTGGGTACAACCACACAGCTCCCGGCAACCTCACGCATTAAATAATCGGCTTTAATCTTCATCCTTTTATTCCCCCCTTCCATTCTCTATTGATAGATTTCATTGTAAACCGTTTTCGCGGCATCAAGGATGGTATTGCAGTCCATTTGATTACCGGTATCACTTGCAGCAGAGCATCCAGGAGAGTTAAAAGGCTGTCCGTCTTATCACAATTACTAACCGAGCGCTAGCTTGTCGTCATTGATGATAACCGCTCGGTCTGAACCAAAATACTGCTGCCACAGACCTGTGTGGGTAGACTTGCCCGTACCGCAGGTGCCGGGAAACAGAACCGCCCTGCCATTTAGTCAAACTGCCGGGAATGCAGGCAGAATCCGCCGAAGACCAGCAGTTTACAGGCAAAGGCATAGCCTGTCTGAATGTATTCCCATTCGTCAGGTGACAGGTGCGGATATTCCATCTTGTCCCTGTCCATTCTTCCCTGTCGATGCTTATGGTGGTGATATCCGCTTTCCCGTCCTCAGGTAGTGCATACGGTTCCATCCGTCTTTGCAGTGCTTTACCGGAACCTTCCATTGACACAGTTAAATCTGCTATTTTGTAATGCTTCAATTCGATATTCTTCCTTTCAAGTCTTTGATAATGGAGCATAGACAGGCGGATGTTACCGCCTGTCTATGCTTTACAAATACTCTATTTACCGATTTCGCCCCAGCCGCCTTCATCACCGGTGCCGTCACCACCATTGATCAGACCGCTTGACATGATATCCTCCGGCTCGAATACAGTGATTTCCATCACCGGTTTCTCATATTGCTTTTTCACTTCATTAGCTCCCTTCATTATGGCAAACTGTTTACAGTTACTGTCACTGCTGTTGTATATTTTGTTTCCGCACCCACAGTGGAAAAGGCTCTCACATAGAGCGGAACATTAATATCACTCTCCGGAATTCCAGTAATGGTATAAGCAACAATATATTTTCCGCCCAGGCTTTCAGCGGTTACCGTTACACCTGCCGCTGTTATGGAAGTATACACCGTAGTGGTTGCTTTTACAGTTGCATTGTCTCTGGTTGGTATTGGCTCGGATTTTGAGAAAACAAATCCAACTTCTTTTGCATTCAGGGTATCAATAGTGGCAATAAAACGAATGTCATAGGTATCGGTGTCTGCATTATATCTCTTTTGCGCACCTCGGTAGGTCACCAGACAGCCATCTAGGTCAGAGGTTAAGGTTATATTCACCCCTGATGTAGTTGTATTTGCCGTTACGCTCACGTTTGCGGTGCTTCCGCTGGTGTAGCCCGATTTGCTAGCCATCACGGTATAGTCTGTTCCGGCAGGCACATCGGCGATACTGTAGCTGCCGTCAGCAGCAGATGTTGCGGAATACTCAACCGCGTCCACAGTCAGGCTCACTTTAGCCCCCGAAACCGGATTATCACTGCTGTCCTTGACCCTGCCGGCGATGATACCTGTCGTAATTGTATCGCCGCTTATTGTAAACAAACTGCTGTATGTATCCGGCAGGGAAGCTGATGTAAACTGCAGTCTGGCAGTTGTCACTTCACCCGGTGTTAGTTTGTACGCAGCCAGATCTGAAAATGAAACGACACCGGAGACAGCCATAACTGTTGTTCCGCCCGCCAACAAACAGTCGTGCCCACCATGCAGGCTTGCCGTTACCATCGTTGAATAATCTGATGTAACGGTATTTCCATATTCGTCAAGTATTTTTACAATGGGCTGGGTTGTTAACACGCCTCCATTTACGGAAGAGCCCGTAGGCTGGGTTGTTACCATCATCCGCTTTGCTTGCGCAGGGGCGGGTGTAATTGATAAGTCGGCAGATTTATGGCTTTCACCTAAGGGGTAAAAGCTAATCTTCTGGGTTGCGGCGTTATTCAATTTAAGGGGGACAGTTGCTGCGCCGTTCAAAAAGTTTACATTTACTAGGGTTGATGTACCCGAAAGTGCAGTACCGCCAAGATTCCCGCCGGAGCTATCAGGCACTATGTTGTAGCCAGTTATAATTATAGGATAGTCAAGGCTCTCATGGGCACCAGCCACATTGCCGGATGAATCTTTAATGGTAAGTGATATATTATTGCTTTCTCCGGCTGTTGGAGCAACGGTCTCACTGCCGGTTATCTCAGGATGTACATCTGTCTCCAGCGTAACTCCTTCTCCTACATCTATTGTGCAGCCCTGTTTAAAAGCAATGCTCTGCAGGTGCCCTTTAATCTTTCCTCCCGAGGCGGACACACGGCTCCCCGCCGAGGTTGCACGTATGGCGGTATGAGTACCCGTAATCGTCCCACCGGTAACATTCACTTGCGAATTATCCCCCACTGTAATGCCATTTCCGCCAATCATCTTGATGTTCTCAACGAGGCCTTTTGAAACCACCAGCTTCGCACCATTCTTCAAGTCAATCCCGGTATTCCCAGACATTGTTGTCACCGTGCCGCCTTCAACGTATACCTCAGCTGGAGTATCATACCCGTCTGCAAAGATGGCTGCTATTTCCCCGCCGGATATAGTGCCTCCGTCTTTCACCCTTAGTTTTGATCCTGGCTGAGATGTCCACCTTTGAAAAGGCGAGAATGCAAATAAGAACCGTAATCAAAACAGCCACGATGGACAGCAACAGCCATAATCGTTTTTTATTTATTTCTTCTTTCACCATATCAACCTTCTATTATCTTCCTCTGAATATCACATCAGATTATTTGTAAATAGCTGCCTTTGTCCTGTTTTATCAATGAAAATTGTCTTTATGCAGTTTGTAGCTTGATTATAGCAGCAAAAATATCAGCATTAATACAAATAACATCTACTTTTGATTTAATGATACATCTTTCTACTTAACCACGACTGAACGGATTTTTATGGTCAAAATGCATTTATGCGCTACTACGGAAGGGTTAAATAGAGTATTGCAGTGGATTTTGCTAAAAGAGCCTGTTCAAAAAGCCCAAAATTTTCGATAAAAAAAGAAAATGCACTAGCGTAGAAAATGGTAAAATGGAAGTGACCAAACTCCCCAAATACCAACAACGCGAGGTGCATTTTAATGGATTAGCAGCTTGAACTGCTACCCTACCACTACTATAACACACTCGGCTTTGATGCGGAACTCATTGATTATAGCGATCATGTAGATGACTCGATTGTGCTTGAGAAAATCGCTCCACTCTACAAGAACGGCGGACGTCCACCAATCGATCCGAGAGTTTGCTTTCGGATGCATTATCTGTACTTTACACGACCGGAAATCTCCTCGTTTTGCACTGGGATAAACTGGCCGCCTTTCAGGACATCCGGTTTATCCCAAAGGGGGTCAGGCCCTGCTTGCGTTACCAACTTAACGAGCTAAAGAGTTTAATCAAGCAATTTAGTATAAAACAGATGGTTACGTATACATAGACTTTGAATAAATTATTGTTATTGCCGATACAACAGCCTAGTTGCAAAGCACAAAAACTGACGTGGACCCCGTCTCTCCGACCAGGAGCAGCATAGCGATGTATCTATAGTTTTATTTTTATTAGCACGTAGCAGAGCTTTTTCTGCTTCTTCTTTCTTTGTTTTAATCATCCCTAAATAGCTTTTCTAAAATATATGAAGGATCCACATAATCCTTTAAAGGCAAAATAAAAGGATATGAAAACCAGGGTTGCTGAAGCAGCGTTACAGGGTATACCCCTCTGTAGTTCCCTGAACTCATCATTTATAAGTGATGTAAGCAAAAATTTAAAACTTGTGCCAGCCACCTTTATATTAACTACCTTACTAGGAGCTCTAAGGTTTGTTATGCTAGAGTGAACCAAGTAATCAACCAATATTTTAACCCCTAATAATTAGAATTTTCGTAATTGAAGGCAAATTAGAAATTTCGACAGAAACAAATTTACACCTGTTTTTTGTGCCCCAATTAACCCGGGAGAGATTAAAAAAACTCACCATTCTATCATCATAAGTGTAAGCGACAAACCCGATGTCACCTAGATTCACACATACAAAACTGATACACTGGGCTACGAAAAACTTGAAAAACCGCAAGTAGTAAATCAAGTAGAACTGGAGTATCAGAATATGAATACTAGAGAAATAGCTGCGGAATACCACCTAGCGCACTGGGCACAGATAGTGCGCAGAAAAACTGATAGCGGCCTTAGCATTAAAGTCTTCTGTACAAGTGAGGGATTCCGGCGACACAAGGTGGGGTAGATCCTTGTAAATTTCAAAACCACCGTTTGGCATTATTGCTTATATAAAGCACAGATATTCGGCCGTCACGGTTTTTTTGTTGTGGTGGTTACACTGCTTAAGCAAGGCTATAGATTTTTACATCCGGGTCGGCACTCCATAGCGGCTTTAGCCCGACAACACATCATTCTTGAACATCTCGCTATCAAGATAAGCCTTTGCATTTTCAACGCTGTCAAAACCATGAAGAAACAATCTTTAAACCAGCAACAACATAACAAATCACAATTAGAGTTCAATGACCTTTGTGGCAATATTTTCGCAAAACTCCCTGTCATGCTCCACAAAAAGAATAGTCGGTGAGTATTCAAGCAGTAGCTCTTCAATCTGCATGCGAGAAATAACATCAATAAAATTAAGTGGTTCATCCCAAATATGCAAATGAACTTTCTGGCAAAGACTTTTTGCAATTAGCACTTTCTTCTTTTGTCCGCCGCTAAAAGATGAAATATCCTTTTCAAATTGAACTCTGGAAAAATCAAGTTTCCTTAAAATAGCTTTAAATAAGCTTTCATCAATCTCGTTAGTGACAGCATAATCAGATAGATTGCCCTGAAGATGCGAGGTATCCTGAGAAATATAGGATATTTTAAGCTGACTTCCCTTTCTGAAAGTGCCCGTATAATTTATATCCTCACCATATATGAGTTTGATAATACTGGATTTTCCAGAACCGTTTTTACCTAAAAGCACAATTCGATCACCTTGATCAATGGTAAAGCCTATATCCTTGCAAACAATTTTCTCACCGTAAAAAATTGAAACATTTTCAAGTTCGGCAAGACAGGTACTGTGATAATTAAGTTGACAAATCTTCAAGCTATCAGA
Organism: Desulfotomaculum sp. 1211_IL3151; assembly: GCF_036763075.1. Taxonomy (NCBI): domain Bacteria; kingdom Bacillati; phylum Bacillota; class Clostridia; order Eubacteriales; family Desulfotomaculaceae; genus Desulfotomaculum; species Desulfotomaculum sp. 1211_IL3151. The sequence goes on from NZ_JBAIYV010000021.1 coordinate 82,136, forward strand.
TCTCTCAATGTTTTTGAGAAGCTTGGACTTTTCATCAATAGAGGATTGCTGCCTTTTTTCGATTGATTTTGAGCGTTTCATCATTTTAGCAGACTTGTGGCCAATATAGCCCTTATCCAGCTTGGAACCGGAATTTCTAGTTCCATATTTACTTTTTTCAACTTCATTCGACCATCCGCATGTCCTTTTAGCAGAATCTGATAAGCGTATAATGTCCTTTTTAAGTTTTTCGTTCTCTGTAAGTTCGAAGGCATCCTGCCTTTTTCTATTTTCCCACCAACTAGAAAAATTTCCTTTTTGGATTTCTATATTAGTTTTATTAATCGAAAGAAGATGGTCAACGCAATTGTCAAGAAATGATCTGTCGTGAGATACCAGAATAAAACCACTCTTAGTATTGAGATAATCACTTACAAGTTTTCTTGCCTTCATATCAAGGTGATTGGTTGGTTCATCAATTAAGAGAAAACTATTTTCTTTAAGAAACAAAGCAGCAAGAAAAACCTTCGTTTGCTCTCCATAGGACAATGAATCAAAGGACCGATATAAAACATCCTCAGTAACTTGCAGAAATGAAAGTTCACGCACTAATTCCCAGTGAAGATAATTAGGTAAAATGTCACTGATTACATCAATGGTATTATATTCCTTGTTTTCTACATTAAACGGAAAATATTCAAATCTGACATTTGCAGCAATATTACCACTGTATTCATATTTACCAAGCAGTAAATTGAGGAAAGTTGTTTTTCCCCTACCATTTCTCCCTGTAAATCCCAACTTCCAATCAGTATCTATTTGGAAACTTACGTTCTCAAAAACATTATCGTAACTGCCGTCATAGCCAAAGGTTAGGTTTGTAATACTTATCAAAGACATAATTTTATCCTCCCGTAAAAAATATGAGCTGCAAGAAAGTTAATTCTTGCAGCTCATAAATACAGAGAAACAAAGTCAAACCCATATTGGATATGACAAAGATTAGCATTATTTTGAGCGAAAAGAATTAATATCTTTCTTGCATAAGCACAATAAAACAAACGGTATTTTCCGCCTCCATGTTTTCATTATGCTTCGGAAATTAGCAAGAAAGATTAATCATCTTTTCAACTCCAATCACTTTAACTGTAAAATAATATATCATACTGCTTTTCAAAACTCAACCTACTAAACTTCCCATTCTGGGGAGCTTAGTAGTTCGTAGCACAGCTGATCAAATCTTTATTTAAAATAGCCATTTAGCTAACAAACCACTAATTATGCCAGTCATTAGCACCGCAATAAACACCATACTCAGCACCTTCTTTGGAAGATAGTGCTTTAATAGTAATGTCAATCAAAAAGTTGCCCACCGTGACAACCAAAAATTGACCACCCTCGAGGCGGTTTATTGATTTAGATCCGGGTTTATTTTTTCCTTGCTCTCTTTAAAGCGGTAAGATTCACCCTCAAACGGAAGTACATGGGCATGGTGCGTTAACCGATCTAAAAGAGCGATGGTTAGTGCGTTATCCCCAAACACCTTCTCCCAACGTGAAAAATCTAAGTTTGTCGTTATGATTAGGCTTCCCCGTTCATAACGCTCAGAGCAGAATTGGAATAGAAGGGGGCTGCCAGTACCAAGGTTTATGTACCCCAGCTCATCTAGTATTACAAGATCATATTTATTCCAGATCTTTAGGTACCTAGGGAGGCGGTACTCGCTCTCAGCCTTTAAAAGTTCTTGGATAAGGTCGTAAACCTTTATGAATCTTACCCGGTATCCCAATTGAATGGCTGTAATCCCAATGGCTGTGGCAATATGCGACTTCCCAGTGCCAGATTGGCCGATACAAATGATATTTTCACGTTCTTTGATAAATTTACATTCTGCCAAGGAGATAACCTTTGTCTTGGGAAGTTTAGGAATACTGATGAAATCAAAACCTTCTAGGGTTTTAATTTCACTAAATTTAGCTTGTTTCAGTCTTGTGGATAATCGTTTTTGAACTCCCTCTTTTTTCAATTCGTGAGGCCATTGCTTCAATTGAACTCATGAACTTATTTGGATTAATACCAAGTTTATTGAAAGCTTCCCTATATGGTATTATTTCTGGTGCCTCTTTTATTTTAGTATCCTTAAATTTCTCTTCTATAGACTTTATGCTAGTTTCTAGTAGTTTTACAATTTCCATACTTTTGACTTTGTTGTTGATACCTCTTGCCACTACAATACCAAAACAAACATTTTCCAACTTGGAAAAAACTTCTTCTCAAACCATGAACTTTATAATATTTTCCTTCCGCAATAAATTAGGTTTGGATTGTATTAATGTATTGCGTTATATTATACATAATAGTTAATAACAAGCATCGTTTTTATATCGTTCAATTTTGGCCTTGCCTGGCGTAAACTGTAAGTTGCCTAAGCCTTTAGTATGGTGTACGATGCTTCCTAAACTTAGACCCATTGCTGTAAATCCCGGCTCTTCTGCCATTTGTCATTCCTTGTCACTATTCTATATCAATGTCAATACCCAACAAAGAATAGGAGCAAAAACAATTGCAGGTAGATAATTTGCTACCTTTATCTTGGTAATACCGATGATATTTAACCCGAGTGCAATAATCATTAGTGAGCCTACACAAGTGATTTCTGCAACTGCGGAAGCTGTTAGAACAGGTTGTAAAAACTTTGCCAGTAAGACAATTAAGCCTTGAAATACTAGAACGAAAGAGGCAGAAAATAATACACCTATACCAAGACTTACAGATAACATTGTAGATGATATTAAATCAAGTACAGATTTAGTAAAAAGCATCTGGTTGTCTCCCGTTAGTCCTGCATTTAGCGAACCTACAATTGTCATTGCACCGATACAAAACAAAAGACTGCCTGTAACAAAGCCCTCTGCCAGTGAAACAGAGCCACCAGAAGATGCTCTGAATCGGGTTCCGATATATTTACCAATGTCATTCAACCGTTTATCAATATCTATCCATGTTCCAATAATAGAGCCAATAACGATAGAAATGATAATTATTAAAGTGTTTTCTCCCTTTAATGATCCTGATATTCCAATATAAACTGTACATAATCCTATACCAATCATAACTGCATTGATAAATCTTTGAGAAATTCCTTTCTTAAACAGTAAACCGATAAGGCTACCTATGATAACAGCTAATGCATTGACTATTACACCTATCATTCTGTATTCCTCCCTCAATGAAATAAGTTTTTCTTTCATTTACTCACTCATTCTTACAATTTCAAGTACATCCAAACAAGGTATTCAGGAATAAGTTTGAATAAATAACATTATATGGTTGATGGGGATGTGTC
>NZ_JBAIYV010000011.1:0-74769 GCF_036763075.1 Desulfotomaculum sp. 1211_IL3151
ATTAAACAATTCATGGATTGTGTGAAAGTACCCTTTGTATGGTATCAACTTGATTCCTTTGACAACGACCCTGTAAAGTTTTTCGAATATTTAGTAAAGGGCCTCGTGACAGCTTTACCAGATTTTCGGGTTATTTTACCCGAGTTTAACCCGGAAGATATAAAGGCCGATAAAAAATTTTATAGACTAATGGTTTCTATTATTAACGAACTAGAAAATAAAGCGAATAATGGACTGATTATTGTTTTTGATGATTTACATTCGCTAAAAGAGACAGATGTATTAGAGTTTATAGAATATTTTATTAGTTATATTCCGAGTACAGTCCATGTCATCATTTCCTGTAGGTATCAACCAAATTTTTATCTGTTAAACCTCAAGGCCAGTGGGAGTATCGTAGAAATAAACCAGCAGGACCTGAAATTCACGTCAACAGAAACTACTATGTTATTTAATGTAACAGATGAGTGCTGTTTTGATGAAGAATATCTCGCAGCAGTTCACGGTAAACTGAGCGGCTGGGCTTTGGGTTTAAAGCTCTTTAAATTGGCATTTAGAGATGCATTGGATCAATCAACGGATACTGCATTATTAAAGGCCAAGCATGAAATATTTGACAACATCTTCAACGAGTTATATATGGGTCTCCCACCGGAAATTCAAAAATTTTTACGGTATACTTCCGTACTCGAAAACATGACGCCGGGGGCCTGTAATTATATGCTTGAAATACAGGATGCTGGGAAGAAGTTAAAATATATTGAGAAGAAAAACCTCTTTATTACAGTTACAGGTTCGGGGGACAAGATTTCATACAGGTATCATGATGTTTTTAAGGAATATTTAGTTAGTTTGATTGAAAATAAAAATGAAGTCTATGCCAAAGCTGGCCACTACTATTTACAAAGTGCGTCCAATGAACAAGCAGTAGAATGTTTCAGATTAGCCAATCATGATTTCATGCTGATTAAAGCGATCGAACAGACAGGAGAGCAAATGCTTCAACAAGGAAGATTAAAGACTGTCGAAGCTTGGCTTTCCGTACTGGAGGAAAGGGGGCTTTTAAACAGTCCAGTATTAATCATGCTAAAAGTAGAGCTTCTGTCTTATAGCGGAAGTTTTGGTGAGGCAGGGGACTGGATTAATCAAGCCTTCAATTTATTCAAGGAGACTGGCGACAAAGAAAGGTTGGTGAGAACAGCAATCCACAAGGCCAGGATTCTTAGGTATCGAGTTTCCTTTTCAGAAAGTACAAAATTTATAGACCGCTTTATGGAAGCTACAGAAGAAATTCCGGATATGTATAGACTGGAAATAGCTGCTGAAAAGGTTTACAATCAATGGCTGACGGGAAATATAACGGCAGCCATCGAAACGGCAAAATTAGCCCTAAGCCATAAAGAAAGCCGGAAGAATGAGAAAGCAGCGGCAAGACTTTCCAAGTATATGGCTGTTTTATACAGCCTGCGAGGGAGTTACTCCACTGCGTTGGAGCTTTATCAACAGATTTTAGATTCCTGCCAGGGCAATGAGGATACCCTCGAACAGGGGTCCATTCCACTGTATATGTCCTGTATATACAGAGAACGGGGCGATCCGGCAAGGGCACTTGATATGATGAAACGATCGTTGGACAGGAAACAAAGGGTCGGTTTTACCGAGGATTTGCATCTGATTTATTTCAATATAGCAATTACCTTACTCGGTTATGGGGAACTGCGAGAAATTGACCACTACTGCCGGCTAGCACAGGATGCTTTTAAACAAGCCGGAGGACAGCTTACATATTATGAAATGATGCTGAAAGCTTTTCAAAGTGCAATTTTAACATATTTTAAGGGAGAAGCTTCCCAAGAGGCAGAATCTTTGATGGAAAAAACGGTTAGTACTCTTAATAATGAATCGAAGTATCTGCTGGTTTATATAACATCTTATTTCGTCATTTATTATCTTAAATACAAACAGCATGAGAAGGCCAATGGGCTATTAAAACTGGTTCTAGCTGTGGAAGAAGCCAGCGGACTTAAATCTCAAGTAGCCATTCTCTATGGTCTAAAGGCCGTGGTCTTAAAAGAAAAAGGTGACCAAAAAGGTGCAATTGCATTTACTAAACAAAGTTTAGAGCTGGCTGCGGCTGAACGGTATGAAAGGTTTTTTCTGACCTTTCCAGAGCTGTTTCCCTGCCTGGAAACTGCTTTTGTAAATGGGATCGAACAGGAATTTGTAGAAAAAATAATTTCCCGTTTTGATGCGCGGTTCATGCCACTGCTTTTAAACTTACTAAAGCATCCAGACACCAAAGTCCGCGGCAAGGTGGTAAAGCTGATAAAAAGCGGTAATTACGGGCCAATACGAAAGGAAATAGAGTTGCTTTTCTTTGATCCCGATATACGGGTGAGAGACACGGGGTTTGCTTTATTAAAAGAGATGGCTGCAGAAGAGGAACAAAGGACAAAACTTTTTATTCGTTGTTTAGGAAACCTAAAGGTGTACCGATACGATGACTGGAACAATCCCTTGGTTTGGCGCACATCAAAAGCAAAGGAGCTTTTTGCCTATCTCTTGCACTGGCAAGAACAACCTGTTTTAACCGAAAGGATTTTGGCCGACCTATGGCCGGATACCAATATTGATAAAGCCCGCAATCTTTTTCATACAAATCTGACACATGTAAAAAAACTTCTAAAACAGTGTGGGCTTAAAGATAATTTGCAGAAGCACCAAACTGGATATGCACTGGCTGCTCGGGGCATGGTCTGTGATCTTTGGCTGCCTAATGTCGGTGGATGCAGCGGTGTATATCTTGAGGATATCTATTCTGACTGGCCGGAGGTCAGGCGATTAGAACTGGAGCAATAGGTTCATTTAGCTTCCTCTACAGGAAGATATTTATCGGGGCACGGGATGTGCCCTTTTTTGTTTTGCAAAACAGCAATAATCACCGAAAATTGAGCACGGATTTAATATTCTGTTTTCTATAATTTACATATAATTAATGTGCGCGAAGTAGCTCCGTGTTTCTCTGCATCTTGTGGTCTTCTTAGCGTATGTATTTCCGGGAAAACAGTTCAAGTGAAAATTGTAAAATGAAAAATGGAAGGGCGTGTAACAGTTTTTTAATTGGCTCGTGCCCTGACAGGCTGGCAGGCGCAATTGAAAGTAAAGTCTTGTTTGGAAAATGTTTGGAGATGCGATGTAAAATTCTCTTAGGAAAAAAGCCCCATAATGATGAACGATCTGAATGTAAGTGTATGGTGCTGCTAAGTTTGTTACCTAAAATTGGATGGTGGCAAAAGTTGAAATTTACAGTCTCAACCACAGATAAGGCACGAATAAAAATATTATTGCTGGCACTGACCCTGCTGGTGGTAATTATGACCTATACAGGAATCCTGAACTACATGACTTATGCAGATAATTATAAAAAATCCCTGGTAACCACTTATTCTGTTGCCGGCAATGAGTTAGTTAGGAAAATAGAATATGCCTTATATTACGGGAAGTCGCTGGAAAATTTTTACGGCATGAGCGATACCTTAAAGGAGTTAAAAGAAATTGTTAAAGAGGTTGAGCAAGTCAATATCATTTCGCCCGATGGGGAGATCCTATATGATTTGAACGGTTTTGCAACGAATAAAACATTGCCTGAGGAGTTGCTAAAAACAGCTTTTTTTCAGCAGGGGATGATAAATGATAAATGCAGCTACCAGTCATTCGCAGGGAAGCATTATATATTCCTAAAGATTTTTGGCCCTGATGCAAAAGCTATTGCTGCCTTGGAAATGGTTTTTCCAAAGGAATTATTTCAAAACTCGATCGATAAAAACCAAAAGGAATTAGTTGTATATTTGGGTGGAGTAGTCTTAATAGCATTTTCTTTATTATACCTACTTCTATTAAAGACCAACCTTTTAACCACAGACAGTAAGGTAAATAGGAAAAGGATTTTTATTACTTTTATTGCAGTTTTAAGTTCGGTTCAGTTGTTGTATTGCGGCCTTAACTATCATCTTTTTAAAAAGGCCTATGTCAACTTGGCCCTGCAAAGTAAAGGCTTTGTCGAGATCACGGTGGCCCAAAACATAGAAAAGGTTTACCGCATGGGGATCAGCTTGGAAAATGTGGACGGGGTAGAAGAATATTTGGAAAACATTAAGGCCGGGCTGCCATTAATTGAAAGCATCGATGTTATAAAGCCAGGCAGGGGTGCGGCGGAAGTTGTGCTTGATCCAGCTAATTCCCTTGAGGTTGCCCAGGTTAGAGCCAGTATTTCCTCTGCTTATATTGAACGGCTGATGTTCAAAATTTTGCTGGACATGATAACTGTCTTGGTGATTTCTTTCCTTTTTATGATTGAATTGACCCTATTGGCAACCATCTTAATGAGGAGAACCAGCTCCCAGGGAGAACAGGAGCTGTTTAAACCACCTCTTCTGCATGCTTCCGAGTTAATCAGAGGGTTAATATTTACTGTTAATATTTGCGTTTTTATGTCTATTACCTTTGTTCCCATCGTGATGCAAAAGTTAGATCAACCCCTGCTGGGCTTACCCCGGGACGTGGTGCTGGGGCTGCCAATTTCTGCTGAAATGCTGGGAGGTATCCTGGCCATTTTAGTGGCCGGGTTACTGATAGATAAAAAGGGCTGGAGAAAAATTTTTTATACCGGCGCAGTATTGATCGCAGTGGGAAATTTGTTTTCGGGGCTAAGCTCCAGTGCGATTCTTTTTATTTTTTCCAGAACCCTAGCCGGCCTGGGCATTGGCTTTATCTTAATGGCTTTGCGCAGTTTAGCGGTCTCCTTGCCGGAAAGAAATATTGCCATTGCAGAGTTTTCTGCTGGTTCCATAGCTGGATTAAATTGTGGTGCAGTTATCGGGGGCATGTTGGCCGACAGAATTGGCTATCAGCCTGTTTTTTGCTTATCTGCAGCCATGGTGCTCTTTTCCTGTGTTTACGTAAACAGGTTAATGGCAGGTTTAGAAATTGGGTGCAGGGTTACCAGTGAAATCTCTGCCTGGCATAAGTTTATCAATTTTATATCCGACAGAAGTGTCCAGGTATTTTTGTTGTTGATATTCGCTCCCTTCTTTATTGCCGGAACATTTCTGGATTATTACTTCCCATTGTTTGCCAAAGGACATGGTCTCTCCCAAGGGGACATCAGCCGGGCTTTCTTGTTAAACGGCTTGTGCATCATATACCTTGGCCCGGTTTTAACCAAGTTTGTGACCCACTTCGGGGATAAAAAAGGGATTGTGGCTTCTTTGTGCGTGTGTGCTTGTGCGTTGGCGGCTTTTACCCTTTGGGGCACCATTCCCGCAGCTATTGTAACAGTTATTCTACTGGGTATTGCCGAAAGCTTCGGGGTGGCCATGCAGACAAGTTATTTTTTAAACCTAAAAACAGTTAAAAACTTGGAGATAAGCAAAGCCATTGCCTATTTTAGTGTAATGGTCAACGCCAGCAGGATGGTTGGTCCTATTATTTTTGGTTTCACCCTAGCCCTGGATCTGAGAATGGGAATGGGGTTGATAGCTGGGATTTTATTTATTTTGCTGATCATATTTATGCTTATACCTCATAGATACCATGAGCAAAGCCAATAAAAAGGGGAAATGGGGGCGGTGATATGAATAGGATTACCAAAATACTGTTGATTTGCCTTTTTTTATTATCTACAATAACTGGCTGTTTTAGTGCAGATTTGGCTAAACAAAGAGCAAAACAGGCTGGCAAAGGAGCTAGCATTATGATTGGAGTTCCTGTTCCCCGTGAATTTACCGAAAAAAATACCGGCTTTTTAAAGGGTCTAACCTTAGCCCTTGAGGATATTAATGCCAAGGGCATAAATGGTAAAAAAATTCAGTTGGAAATTGCGGATGATCAGGCGGTTTTTAAAGATGCTGTGGACATCGCTCAAAAATTTTCCCAAAACACCCGCATGACGGCAGTAATCGGTCACTGGTACTCAGATATTTGTATTCCGGTGGCAGCTATCTATGAAAAAGCTGGCATGTTGGACATCGTGCCCACCGTATCGAACCCTGAACTGACGGAAAATAATTTCCGGTACGTCTTTCAAAACATACCCAGTGATAAAAAAGTGGCAGAAAAGTTGTGCCGGTATGCTTTGCAGCAGGGGTATAAGAAGCTGGTCATTTATTATGAAGATAGCTCCTATGGGCGGAACCTGGCCGATGCCTTTGAAAGAGAAGCAGAAGCGAAGGACATGAAAGTTATTGATAGAAGTTCAGGCCTGGTAAGTGATGTAGACCTTAAAAAGGCCCATGATAAATGGCAGGCCTTGGATTTTGATGCTGTCTTCCTGGCCTTGAATATGCCCGAAGGTGCACTGTTCATTAAAGAAATCAGAAAAGTTAATCCAAGCATCCCTATTTTATCCGGCGATGGTCTGGATGTACATGAATTTATCGGAACCCTGGGAAAGGATAGCGAGGGTGTGGTCATTGCCACCATATCGAACCCCCATAATGAAAAACCTGAATTTAAGAAATTTGCCAACCGATATAAGCAGAGGTATGGTGAAGAACCAGATGTATGGGCTGTACAGGGCTATGATTCACTTCAACTAATTGCACAGGCAATTGAACAAACGGATAGCTGCTCACCGGCGGTGTTGGCTGCCTATCTACGGGATATGGAAAGCATGAAGCTTATTTCAGGTGATATTTCTTTTAACGAGGACGGGGAAATTCAGGGCAGAGAAATATATATGAAAAAAGTAGTGAAAGGCACCTTTGAATATCTTGATTAACCATAACAACCGGAGGGGGTAATGGCATTATGGCTGAAAATAAGGTTTTTCGAAAAGTATCCCTGGATCGCCTATCTTCACCGGAGGAGTTGGATCAGCGCCTAACAGTTACATCGCCGATGGGTTGGCTGGCCTGCCTGGCTATTATTCTACTGGCTGCAGCCGGCATTATTTGGGGTATATTCGGGAAAATACCTGACAAGGCCATGGGTGAAGGAATTATTATTTCCAGCGGCGGTGTTACGAATGTAATTTCCCAGGTCGATGGACATATAACCGATGTCAAGGCCCAGGAAGGTGATTACGTCAAAAAGGGAGATGTCATTGCCAGGGTAGAACAAACGGAAATTGTCGATAAAGTAAATCAACTTAAAGAGGATTTGGAAGTTATCAAAAATTTGGACACGGATAACCCCCGGACAGCAGCTAATAAGCTAAATTTAAATGTTTATGGGCAAATAATTGAAAATATTGAGGATATGGAATACGCCAGGACAAACCTTGACGTTCAGAGAGCAAATTTAACATCTGCACATAAAAGTCAGGCTATCAATCTGGAGCAGGCTAAATGGGAACTGGAGCAGGCAACGTTGCAGCTGGAAAAGGACAAGGATCATTATGAAAAATCAAAATACCTGTTTGAGCATGCTGCGTTATCCCAACAAGAATTCACAGATGCTGAGCGTAATTTTATATTGAGCGAAGCAGCTTTACAAAACAAAAAAGAGAAACTGCAGAATCTAATAGCGGAGGCCAATGTATTACCTCGGTCACAAGTTCTACAGGCTGAGCAGAATTTAGATGTATTAAAACAAAAGCTCAAGGATACCAGGTTGTTAATGGAAAAGGATTTGGAAAAACAAATTGCCAGGATGCAGTTGGAGCTTATAAATAGTAGTGAGATCACTGCTGATGTTTCCGGACGTGTTGTGGAGTTACAGGTTAAAAAAGGTGGAATGCTGGGAGCCGGCAACAGTGTTTGCAGTATTGCCAGACAGGAAAAAGAAGCAGAATCGCTGACAGTGGTAATATACATGCCTGTGGAGCAAGGAAAAAAAGTACGGCCTGGTATGGCGGTCAACATTTCACCCAGCACAGTTAAAAAAGAAGAGGATGGCTTTATGCTGGGAAACGTGAAGTCAGTTTCCGAATATCCAGCCAGCAGTCAGGGCATGATGCTTACCCTGGGCAACTCGGAACTGGTAAATCGATTGACGGGTCAGGGTTCGCCCATAGAGATTAGGGTGGAATTGGTAAGGGATAGCAATACAGTTAGCGGATATAAATGGTCCACACCCGAGGGGCCGGAAATGATCATTGATAGTGGTACTTTGTGTTTGGGAGAAGTTAAGGTAAGTGAACAGAGGCCCATCAGTATGGTTATTCCCTTTATAAAAAGGATATTGCCTATTTAATTAAGCGCTTCAATATTGGGGTGATTGCCTTGAAAAAAAAAGGTGAGATAAAAAAGGTTCCGTCTATTTTACAAATGGAAGCAGTGGAATGCGGTGCTGCATCCCTGGCCATGATTTTTGCCTATTATAAAAAATATCTCTCCCTAGAGCAACTTCGGGTTGATTGCGGGGTTACCCGGGACGGTGTAAAAGCAGTCAATATACTCAAGGCCGCCCGGAGACACGGATTTGATGCCAAAGGCTTTCGCAAAGAACCGGAAGGTCTGAAGGAGATGACCTTGCCTGCCATTATTCACTGGAACTTTAATCATTTTGTTGTTCTTGAGGGGTTTAGTGAAGGCAAGGTTTATATTAATGATCCAGGCAGTGGGCCTAAGGTGATTTCAGAAGAAGAGTTTGATCTATCCTTTACCGGAGTAATCTTGACCTTTCAACCCGGGCCAGATTTTCAACCCAGCGGTCAAAAAAGTAACTTTTTAGACTCTTTAAAAAACTGGGTCAAGGGTTCTCAAACAACACTGGTTTATCTGGTTGTTATTGGATTATTAATGGTTATACCGGGGCTCATTGTTCCTGCCTTTGCCAAGATATTTATTGATAATATTTTACTGGCCGGCAAGGAAGACTGGCTTAAACCTTTACTTTGGGCTATGGGCACAGTGGTTGTTTTACAGGCTGCCCTTACCTGGCTGCAGCAGTATTACCTACTGCGAATGGAAACAAAAATAGCCCTGACCAATGCGGGAAAATTCTTTTGGCATATTTTCAGACTGCCGGTGCTCTTTTTTCAACAGAGATCCGCCGGTGATATTTCCAACAGGATGCAAAGCAATGACCAGGTAGCTGCCTTTTTATCAAGGGAATTGGCCGAAACTGTCATCGGTATGATAACTCTGATCTTTTATTTAATTGTGATGTTGCAGTACAGTGTGTACTTGACCCTTATTTCCCTAGTTATTGGTGGCATAAGTATTGTCTATCTGATTTATTCGTCCAATAAGATCGAAACGATGAATAAAAAACTGTTGCAAGATAAAGGTAAGGTGATGGGTTTTTCTATTTCCGGCTTATATATTATTGAGACCTTAAAGGCAACTGGTTCTGAGTCGGACTTTTTTGCAAAATGGTCAGGTTACCATGCCAAGGAGATTAATGCCCAGCAGAAGTTAGGCCGAACCACGCAAATCCTATTTCACCTGCCAAATTTCTTAGCGGAGTTTGCCGATGTCATTATCCTGTTTGTGGGTGGGATTATCATTATTAACGGCAACCTGACCATTGGTTCCTTAATTGCTTTCCAGGGTTTGCTGGCCAGTTTCATGAATCCGGTCAACAGTTTGACCCAAATGGGTATGAGGATTAAGCAGGTTCAGGGGGATATCAACCGACTGGAGGATGTTTTTAAATACAAAGTTGATGAAAATGTCAACCGAGAGATAACAGTCAACAACGAAGAGGACAATTATAAAAAGCTGGAGGGATATATAGAGATCCAGGATCTAACCTTTGGCTATAACCCCTGGGACCCTCCATTAATTGAAAACTTTAACCTTACATTAAAGCCTGGTTCCCGGGTGGCACTGGTAGGTGGTTCCGGCAGTGGAAAAAGTACCGTGGCCAGGTTAATTACAGGTATTTATCAGCCATGGTCTGGGAAAATTCTGCTGGATGGCGTGAATAAAGACCAGCTTCCACGGAGTGTAATAACGAATTCGTTAGCTGTGGTTGACCAAGATATCACGATGTTTGATGGGACTATTAGAGAGAATCTCACCATGTGGGATGCTACGATACCGGAATTTGAGCTTATACGTGCTGCCAAGGATGCCTGCATCCATGATGTTATTTCTACCAGGGATAAAGGATACGAGTACAGGGTACGTGAAGGCGGCGCGAACTTTAGCGGCGGACAGAGGCAACGATTCGAAATTGCCAGGGCTTTAACCGGCAACCCTGCGATCTTGATACTGGACGAAGCAACCAGTGCCCTGGATGTGCAAACGGAAAAGATGGTTGATGAAAACATTCGCCGGCGCGGCTGTACCTGCGTGATTGTTGCCCATCGTTTGAGTACAATTCGGGATTGTGATGAAATAATCGTCATGGATAAAGGAAAAATTGTTCAGCGCGGTACCCATGAGGAAATGAAAAACACCGGCGGGCCTTACGCTGAGCTAATAAATGCCAGTTAGTACTACAGCAGTATCAGAGCAAATGGGGGTTGGACCGTGGACATTTTATTGGACTTGGAATTTAACGAGATAAGGGCTGAGGGCAACAACCCTTTAATCCTTGATGCCGGTAAAATGTGGGTTGTTAAAAACGGACAAATTGATATATTTGTTGCCAAGGTTGCAGCCGGTAATACAATTGGCCGCAGAAGATATTTGTTTACCTGTGCAAAAGGGGACATCCTTCTGGGAAATGAGCCCATTGTCAGGGAGCAGGAGCAGTACAGGTTACTGGCCGTGGGGAGCACGGGAACCAGTTTGCTGGAGACTGAATTTTTGCAGTTATTTAATGTGACTATTGGTGAAAATATCAAATTTCTAATGGATCTATTAGAAAAATGGGTCAGGCATTGGGACGGTACTGGTATTAAGGAAAAACCCCAGTTTGAACTGGCTACTACACGAAACGCTATACTGGATGCCATTGTTGAGTTTAATAAAGCAGCTTTTAACCAGGTTGTGGAACTATATATTACTGAAAAAAAGCAAGAATTATTAAGGAATAAACTAAAAAAAGAAAAAGATGATTATTTCATGGGTGCCGGTTTGCGCAAGCTGGCCAACTCAATGAAGCGGCAAAAAGAACCCACTGCAACTGAACAGGAATTTTCGGTGGATAATTTGCTGTTCAGGGCTTGTGCGGCGGTGGGCAGGGCTAAGAATATAAAAATTGTCCCTTCCAACGAGCTCAAAAAAGGAAACCCAGCGTCAAAGGATCTACTGGGGGATATCGCTAGATCATCCCAGATTAGAATAAGACAAATTATTTTAAAAGACCGATGGTGGCAAGAGGATAACGGTGCTTTGCTGGTTTACAAAGAAGAAGACGGGCGACCGGTGGCATTATTGCCACTGTCGCCGACAAAGTACGAGTTATACGACCCTTTCGACGAGACCAAGGTCGTTGTCGATGACAGTGTAGCCGGTTCTCTTAAGCCCCATGCCTATACCTTTTATCGTCCCCTTCCCCAAAAGGTCATCGGTTATAGTGATTTGCTTAAATTTTTAGCTGGTGGGATTTGGCAAAGGGATCTTACGATGCTTTTGACCATGGGTATTTTGGGGGGATTATTGGGCATGCTGACCCCCGTGGTGACGGGAATAATTTTTGACAGTGTGATCCCAGACGGTGAAAGGGTACTATTGACCCAAATCGGTTTTTTGCTTATGTCAATAGCAGCAGCTACCTTTGCTTTTAACCTGACCCGGGCCTTTGCCATGCACCGGATGGAAGGAAGAACAGAGTCTGACTTGCAAGCAGCTATCTGGGATAGGTTATTAAATCTGCCTGTACCCTTTTTTAAGAATTACACCGCCGGTGAACTGGCAGGGCGGGCTATGGGCATCAGCCAGATCAGGAGTATCCTGTCTGGTGCCGTTGCCAACACGGTTATCTCAAGTATTTTCTCAGTTTTTTATTTTTTATTATTGTTTTACTACAGCTGGAAACTGGCTCTTATTTGTACGGGTATTGTCTTATTCGTGATGTCTATCTCCCTCTTATTCGGCTATTTACAAATTCGCTATGAACGACAATTGGTGGATTTGAGAAATAACCTTTCAGGGAAGATTTTTAATTTGCTCAGCGGCGTAAGCAAAATAAAAACATCCGGAGCAGAAAAGAGGGCCTTTCATAATTGGGCTGAACAATTCAGCCAGATTAGGGATATTACCTATCAAAAGGAAAGCCTGGGCAATAAGTTAGTTGTTTTTAATTCAACTGTTAATGTTATCGCAACGGGGATAATTTTTTATGCCCTGATAAAAATGCAAAATGTAGAACTGGTGGCAGGTGAATTTATCGCCTTTAACTCGGCCTTTGCAAAATTTCTAAGTTCGATGCTGCAAATATCAAATGTGGTGTTACAGCTCAATATTATCAAGCCCTTATACGAAAGAACAAAGCCTATTCTGGTAACCTTGCCCGAGTTTGACCTGGAAAAAGCGGAGCCCGGTGAACTTCAGGGCAATATAGAGGTTAGCCATGTCAATTTCCGCTATGAAAAAGACAGTCCCTTGATCTTAGACGATGTCTCACTGGAGATAAGGCAGGGGGATTATGTGGGAATTGTGGGGCCTTCGGGCAGCGGCAAATCTACCTTGTTCAGGGTACTATTGGGCTTTGAGAAGCCGGAATCCGGACAGGTTTATTATGATCAACAGGATCTGGAAAATGTTGATATACGGGGCATTCGCCGTCAACTGGGGGTGGTTCTCCAGGGCGGTCAATTAATGTCCGGCAGTATATTTGATAACATCATCGGTGCAAACCCCGGTTTAACCATTGATGATGCCTGGGCAGCGGCCCGTATGGCCGGTATGGAAGAGGACATTAAAGGTATGCCCATGGGGATGCACACCATGGTCAGTGACAGTGGCGGCACACTCTCCGGGGGACAAAAACAGCGGCTATTAATTGCCCGGGCCATCATTTCCAAGCCTAAGATTGTTTATTTTGATGAAGCTACCAGTGCCTTGGATAATAAAACCCAAAGGATCGTTAGTGATAGCTTAGCCAGACTAGATGCAACGCGAGTCGTCATTGCCCACAGATTGAGCACAATTGCCGAATGCAACAAGATCATTGTTTTGGATCGGGGACGGGTGATCGAATCTGGCACCTATGATGAGTTGTTTGAACAAAACGGTGTATTTACTCAGTTAGCTAAAAGACAACTGGCTTAGTTTTCGAGGGGGTGGGACCATGCAAGGACAATTGTTATTTCTACGGGAGAATCATTTCGAACATACCAGTGATAAGTCCTGGGAAGAGATACCCTTGCAGGATGAACTTTTTGTCCGGGATTGGAAGGAATATATAAACGATATTTCTCAACAGGGCTTTATCGCTTCGTTATCAAAAAGATTGGTGCAGCTTAATTTTCCGGTAAGGGAAGGAATGAGCCAAAATTCCAATTACCAGTTGGCAACCAGGAGAGGGGCAGACATCTCTAAAATGCCTGAAACAACGAAGGTTGAACTGAAAGAGCCTGGCCATATTGAGGTGTATCTTTATCAAACATGGGCCGGCAGAATACCGGTAATACAGGTCAGTAACAGGAGTGATTTTGAGACCTTCGTGCGTGTGTTTGCTCACCGGAATGAACCGGTACCGATACCACCTTCCATGGGAGCCTGTATGATAAAAGGCTATAACAATTGGGATCGGGTAAAAAATTACAAGGAAAAATGGCAGAGAGATAACTCTTATAAAGAAAACGCAGATTTATTGTGGCAACTGGCATTTGAAAAGATGAAATCCCAAACGGAATTTTACAGGGATACCTTTTTAATCCTAAGCGACAAGGAATACAGCAATGTCCCCGCCAAGCTGCTGGGTATTGCCGATGCAGAGTGGCGGCGATTATCCTTGCTGCTTCGCCGGGAACATGAGGCCACTCACTATTGCACCCTGCGGTTTTGGGGCTCGGCCCGCAATCATTTATTGGATGAGCTGATTGCCGATTATATGGGCCTGGTTGCTGCCACAGGCAGTTATAAGGCCCAATGGTTTCTCTGTTTTATGGGTTTAGAAGATTATCCTGCCTTCCGCACCGGGGGTAGACTGACGAATTATTTAAAGGACAGGGAGTTATCAAGTAGTGCCTTTGAGGAATTAAAGTCTTATATCCATCAGGCAGCCCATAACCTGGAAGTGTTTAGTAACAAATATGCCCCCATTGTCTATCAGGGTGAGGGAAAATATCAGATGCTGTTAGCCATGGCCAAGTTGAATTTAATTGAGTTGGCATCAGAAGATATGGAGAAAAAATTACTCGATAGATT
Source organism: Desulfotomaculum sp. 1211_IL3151 (assembly GCF_036763075.1). Lineage (NCBI taxonomy): Bacteria > Bacillati > Bacillota > Clostridia > Eubacteriales > Desulfotomaculaceae > Desulfotomaculum > Desulfotomaculum sp. 1211_IL3151. Next base: position 14,211 of record NZ_JBAIYV010000011.1, read on the forward strand.
TGGAGGCCTTTTTGGGGGAGGTGCACAAAATTGAGTTTAGACCGTACACCTGTACAGGAAGCGCAATTGGATGTATCGGATGACTTTTCTGAAATATATAATAAATATTTTCCAAGGCTTTACAAGTACATCCTTTATAGGGTGGGTGACCTTAATACCGCAGAGGATCTGGTTAGTGATGTATTTGAAAAGGCACTGGCAAAATACAACACTTACTGCCCGGATAAAGGTAAGTTAAGTACCTGGCTATTTACCATAGCGAACAATACCATAACTAATTATTTTAAAAAGAAAAACCAGGATACAGAGCTAATTGATCTTAATCATGTAGAAGCAAGAGATCGGCTGGAGGACTTGATTATTGACCGGGAACTAAAAGCAGTTCTTCTGAAGTCAATGGCGTATCTGAATGACAGGCAGAAAAACGTAATTGCTCTAAAATTTGGGGCCTGCTTAACCAATCGTCAAATCGCTCAAATGATGAATATAACAGAAAGCAATGTTGGAACCATTATCTTCAGATCCTTAAAAAAATTAAAGGATGTATTGAAGGAACAAAATATTATTTATTGATCAAAATTGTGATTAGAGGTGTAACCAATGAATGATAAAAATTCCTTGGAGTCATTTGTTTCAGATATAGACAGAATAGTTTTTGGGGAGTTAAGTGTTCAGCTTGAGAGGGATGATTGTGATGATGAGTACAAGGAATTATTATTCCTTGCTCAGATGCTGGTGCAAGCAGATTATTCCCAGGAAAGCCAGGGACTGGTAAAAAAGGTGATCTCGAAAGTGCAGAAAAACGACGAAATGGCAGATGATGAGCTGGATATGGTTGCCGGCGGGGTGAATATGAACAAAATGACAGATGAACAAGGGAAAAAAGGTGGCCTATAGGCTGGGAGTATCACTAGGGGCTGATGTATAAATACTTCCATGCCGTTAACAGCATGTCATGCTGAGCGACAGCGAAGGATCTGGGAGCTAACCTTCCAATGCAGGAAAGATCCTTCGCTATCGCTCAGGATGACATAGGTTTATGGAAGCCCAAAAAGGCTGACAGCTGACGGCTGATGACTGATGGCTAAAAGCCCAAGGCCCATGGCCCACGGCTCATGGCTATTTTCAGAATAGCTGATGCAACCTAGGTGCCTGGCTCTCGCCGCAGCAAATTCCTTCAAACTAAGATAACCCTACAAGCGGGCAAGTGCCTGGCACCGTCGAATGACTGTAAAATTAACTAAATAGTGCAAAAAGCATGTGATACCTTTCAGCTTTGGTTGTATAAGAAAGTAGCAACTTAATTACTGGGTATGCTGTAGTTTAGTTAATAACTGAGGCAGGTTCGGGTTTTTCCCGGAATAATAATAAGAGGAGGCTAAAAGTTATGGAATCAACTGTTTTAACAACCTATGAACTGAACCAACTAATTGGCAAAAAAGTCGGTGAGAATGAGGAATTTCGTCTGGCACTATTAAATGATCCCATCGCAGCACTGGAAAAGGAATTTGCGGTGAAGTTTCCCGAGAATATTAAAGTGGAACTGCACGTGGAAAGCAGTAATGTGCTGCACCTAATTATTCCGGCTGCAAATACCGACGAATTGACGGATGATCAACTGGTAGATGTAGCGGGTGGTATGATAAACCCGGGAAGTATGGTGGTTGCATATGGGATAACACCTGGTATCTGGAATTGGCCTAAGTGGTAGAAAAAACCATGATGCTTGGTAAACCAGTAACGGCGGTCTGGGAAATAACCATGGGCTGTAACATGAGGTGCAAGCACTGCGGCTCCGGCTGCAGTACTGCCCTCCCGGGGCAATTATCCACCGAAGAAGCCCTCAAAGTATGTGATGAATTAGGGGCAATGGGACTCCAATGGGTAACTATTTCCGGCGGCGAACCTACCACCAGGGATGACTGGCCTTTGATCGCGGCAAGGTTGCATAAAAATGGTGTGATTCCCAACATGATTACCAACGGCTGGCTATTTGATGAAGGGATATTGGAGCTGGCCATTCATGCCGGCGTGGGAACCATTGCCTTTAGTGTGGATGGCCTGAAGGAAACCCATGATTTCATACGCAGGGAAGGTTCCTTTGTGAGAATCATGCAGGCCATGGAATTATGCCGCTCCAGGGAGATAGACGTAAAGGCCATCACAACTATCAATAAGATGAATCTGGGTGAGTTAAAGGAGCTTAAGAAACAACTGGTGCTGCGTGGCGTCAAGGGTTGGCAGGTACAGATGGGATTTCCCATGGGCAACATGGCCAACCACAGCGGCATGGTAATAGAGCCGGGAGATATTGATACTGTAATTGATTTAGCCTACCAGTGCATGGTGGAGTCTTCCATCGAAGTTATATTGGGGGACTGCCTTGGCTACTTTAATCTAAAAGAAATCGAATTATTCAAGAAAAGATGTGGGGGCACCTACTCCCGGCAGGGATGTACCGCAGGCAAATACACCTTTGGGATACTTCATAATGGTGATATTTTAGGCTGTACCTCCATCCGGGATAAAGAATTTATAGAAGGTAATATCAGACAGACCCCCTTAAAAGATATTTGGGAAAACCCGAACCATTTTAGTTGGAACCGCAACATGAAGAAAGAAAGCCTGGCAGGTTTTTGTCAAAAATGCCGGTTTGGGGATCGGTGCCTGGGTGGCTGCTCCAATAGCAAACTGACCATCGGGGGAAGTGTTTATGCTGAAAACCAGTATTGTTCTTATAATTATGCCAATAAAAAAAGAATTAAGCAGTACGAGCACATAAAAACCGAAGACCTTATCGCCATGGCCAGGAAATTTGCTGCAAAGGGGTATTGCCAATTAGCTGAAACAGCCCTCTTTGTAGTCCTGCAAAGAGCTGGTACGGAAAGTAATGTGAATTTATTAAACCTTTATGGCTACGTCAGTTTTAGGTTGGGTAATTACCATGTTGCACTGAAAGCAAATGACAAAGTACTTCAACTGGAGCCCAATGAAGTTTATGCCCTTAAAGGAAAAGGGCTATGTCTTTCGCGCTTAGGCAGCCCGGAGGAAGGCATAGCACTTTTAAGGAAAGCAGTGTCCTTAACGGATGAAAACTTTATGGATCCTTATTTAGACCTGGCCATTGTATTGTCCGAAAACGGTCATCAAGAGGAAGCGATTTCCGTTATTGAACAGGGCCGGCAAAGGTCGCAGCAATTTGTGGCGCAAAGTCAAAAATTATATCAGCAATTAAAGGGACTCGGTTAAATAATATATCAAATTGCTTCAACCTTTGGGGTGACGAGATGATTGAACAGGGAAAAATAATAAATCAACGGGATTTACAAGTTAACCCCTGCGTAATTAGGATGCTTGATACGAATGATCTGCCTCAACTAATGGCTTTACAGGATTTTGTTTTAAGTTTAATGAAAAGCAGGAGTTTTTGTGTGCCTTTGTCCCCGGAAGAACATTATCAGATCATGAGCGGCAGCGGAGAATCCATAGGGTTGTTTATTGGGGACAGACTTTACGCTGTATGTTCCATTTTATTTCCCGGTCACCGCGAAGATAATATGGCCCGGCAGCTTAATTTCAATGATGAAGAATTGCTTGGTGTGGCCCAGCTTGAATTGTCCATGGTTCATCCCGATTTGCGGGGAAATAATTTGCAAAAGAGGATGGCGGATATACTAGCCCGGCGAGCAAAAAAGAATTACAGATATTTGTTTACCACGGTATCACCCTATAACTATCCCAGCATTAAAACAGTTACCTCCATGGGTCTTCATATTGCCAAGTTATGTAATATGTATTATCGATGGGCTAGGTATGTTGTGTATAAGGATTTTATTAGACCGTTAAAGCTGGATAAAAGCAGCATCATCCAGGTGCCCAACACTTCTTTTGAAGAACAGCAGCGGTTATTTGACAAAGGTTATTTTGGTTTTTCCCAGTCTAGGGATGAGGAAGGTATCACAATCATGTTTGCCAAAAAATTGAGGAAGCAGCATTGAAAAAGACAATCATAATTTCTTTCATTGTCATTAGTTTGTTAACGATAAATTTAAACGGGCTAGTCAGCCTTAATCTTTCCCAGGCCACGGCTGGAGAAGATGAGCTTACCCCTGTTATCAGAAAAGATGGCAGCAAGTGGCGCATCGGTTATTGTGAGAGTGAGGGATTTATTACCTACTCCAAAACCTTGGTGGGAATTGTGAATGGTTTGTATGAAAGGGGTTGGCTTACTGACCTTAAAGGGTTTGAGCGGGTCAGCAACAGCAGTGATGCCAAGGAAATTTGGCAGTGGCTGGCAGCCAGGGAGGTTAGTCCTTATATTGAATTTGTTTACGATGCATTTTACAACATGAAAAATTGTGATAAGGATGCAGTTATTAAGCGTTTAAAAATGCAGCAGGATTTGGATCTCATGGTGGTGATGGGAACGGAGGCGGGTGTTGCTTTAAGCGAGGAAACCCAGGATACCAATGTTTTCGTATTTGCCGCTTCGAATGCTGTGCGTGCCGGAATTATTGATTCAGTGGAAGATTCGGGGCGTGATCACCTGTGGGCTCATATGGATCAAAGTCGCTTTGAGCGTCAGCTCAGGGTGTTTTACGATATTATGAAATTCAAAAAGTTAGGCATGGTTTACGAGGATTCAGATATAGCGAGGGTATACTCGGCGGTAGATGAGGTTGAAACCCTGGCCGCAGAAAAGGGCTTTGACGTGGTCAAGTATTATGTTGCTGAACCCCGAAATCCGGAGGATTACCAACGCTACTATCGGGAGGTTCGAGAAGCCTATGATAAGCTGGCGACCCAGGTGGATGCAATATTTGTCACAGTTGCTTCGCTGGAAAGTAACATGCTGCCCGAGTTATTTACGCCCTTTTATCAACAAAAAGTAGCAATTTTTTCCCAGTTGGGCAATGTGGAAGTTGCAAACGGGGCACTGCTGACTGTGTCTGTAATGGATGAATTAAACGTGGGACGTTTTGGCGCCGATACCCTAATCAAATATTTTCGGGGCGCCAAACCCCGGCAATTAACCCAGTCATTCCAATCTGCACCAAGGATTGTATTTAATACCAAGGCGGCCGAAAAAATAGGTTTTAAAATACCCTTTGAATTAATTATGGTTACGGATGAAGTTTACCAGGAAATCCCGGTGCAGAAGAGGTGAGAAATTAACGAATTGGTCAAAAGCCCTAGGGCTTTTTGATAAAAAAAGAAAAATAAGGAGGTTATCACATGACAGAGTCAATGAAGAGTTTTTTTGAAAAGCTGGGCAAAGATGAGGCTTTGCAGAATAAGCTGAAGGAATGCAAAAGCCCGGAGGAAGCCTTTGGGGTTGCCAAAGGTGCGGTTGATGGATTAAGCTTTGATGATTTTACTGCCACCATGAAGAAACTCAATGAGTCTCTCTCGCAAAAACAGGGTGAACTTTCCGATGCGGATCTGGGGCAAGTTGCAGGTGGCTGGAGTGATGCTGAAACAGCACAGATTGTTAGTTCTACCGTTACCGCAGCAGCACCTGCAGCTGCAGCTGCTGTTTAGCGAAACAGAAGTCGGAATAAAGGTAGGGCGGCTTGGGCCGCCCTACCTGCTTCTAACATATCGGTTTTGCGGCAAAAAATTTTATACCATAAGGTGGATTTTAAGATGATCTGGTCTAAATATTTTCAAAACCCTACCTATATGGAAATGACACGAAAAACATTATTGAGTGAAGACCTAAGGCCTTTAATTTTGAAGTTTTGCATGATCAAACAGGGCATGAAACTGCTGGACGTAGGCTGTGGCACAGGCTGTTTCACCCGTTATCTTGCTGCCGGGGCAGAAAACTTAAAAATTGTCGGCATCGATAACGATGCCTTATTTATTCAGCAAGCTCAGGTGGCAGCTCAGAATAAAGGTATGACAGATCGGCTGGAATTTATTGTTGGGGATGCCTGTGGGCTGCCCTTTTCTGAAAATAGCTTCGATGGGGTGGCAAGTCATACTTTTTTCACAAGTATAGAAGACCCTAAAAGGGCCTTGGCGGAGATGATGCGGGTAACCAGGCCCGGAGGAATGATTATATCCATCACGGCCATGTCCTTTGTTGACCAGACCTGGCATAGGGGCTACTATCCGGCCCAGTGTACCTGGCATAAAGAATTATGCCAGTTGGAAGCAAAGGTATGGCAGATGTACCAGGCAATTAATCCCCTGGCCAATTACACCGGAGGAATACCTTCATCTGAAATACCCCATTTTTTTGCCGAAGCAGGCTTGGGGAATGTCTGTTTGTATCCCATTGGCAAGGCCTTCTCCCTAAGCAATGCGGCGATGGCTGCCAGTGATAAGCAGGAATATATCTTGGGCATGTATGAGGCCGAAAGACAAAAGCTGTTGAATTATCTGGAGCTTGAGGAGACAGGTAAATATATTAGCAGCGAAGAGTGTGCCCAGTATCTGAGTCTTTTGCTGGCCAAGCGAGATTACCTGCTTCAGAATATTGGAGAAAACCTCATCTGGGAATGGCAGGGAGGGGCAAATGTGCTGGTGACAGGGGAAGTTGAAAAAGAAAAATACATTCAAAAGAGTGACAAGAATGGATGATTTGAGATATATCCGGTTTAAGGATGCCTTACCAGTAGATACAGTTTACAAAATCAAGAACATTCTCTACGGTATGGGTATTCTAACCATTGACAATTGGCTTGACACCGGAATTGAAGGTTGTTATGCCCTAAGGGTTACGATTGCCGGTACATCCATGGGTACCAATGGTAAAGGAACGGACCCAGCTTATGCCATGGCCAGTGCTTATGCAGAGCTTATGGAACGTATGCAGAATCATATGCTCTATCTTGGCGGCTTAAGCGATGAAGCCATCGCCCATGCAGATTTTCTAGTGACCCCCGATGAAAGGTATTGTTCCTATGAAGAAATTGCAGCAATGGATAATGTCCTGTTGAAGCATGTTATTTCCATGACTATGGGGCAGTCCCCTGAAATCAACAGCAGACACAGGCTGGCGTGTATCAAAAGCTGGACCCTGTTTAATCCACCGGGCCATTCTCACAGCGCCATTACGGTTCCCTTTTATAGCTATGTAAAGAGGAAGCCCCAATATCTAGTGTATGATATGTATTCCTCCATCTATGGCAGCAATGGGATGTGTGCGGGAAATACCCCGGAGGAAGCCCTGGTCCAGGGGTTATCAGAAATATTTGAACGTTATGTAAACAAAAAGCTGATCACGGAGCGGATAACTCCACCAACCATACCGGATCGTTATCTGATGAACGATCCCGGTTTGTATAAAATCATCCAGGGCATTCAGCAAAGCGGACGCTATAAAGTTGTGGTAAAGGATTGTTCCCTTGGGAAAAAGTACCCAGTGGTAGGAACCATCATCATCGATACTAGCAAAGGTACCTTTGGTCTGAAGCTTGGGGTCCACCCATCCTTTCGAATCGCCCTGGAAAGAACCATGACCGAAGCCTTCCAGGGTCAAAGCATTGAAAGTTTTAGCCAAAGCTGCAGCCTGGGTTATGGTGACGACTTCCTAGATCACAGGGATAATGCTGTCAATATTGCCAAGGTTGGAGCAGGTCAATATCCTGCGGCATTACTTTTAGATAAATTCAGCTATGAATTTACACCCTTTATGGCAGAACCTGTGCAGCCCAACAAAGCCATGCTGCAGGGCATGGTTCAGCTTCTGGTTAACCAAGGCTACGACCTGCTGGTGAGGGATGTTTCCTTTCTTGGCTTTCCCAGTTATCAGATCATTGTGCCTGGGTTCAGTGAAATGTATCCGGTGGATCTATTGAGGACAAAGGAACTTAAAACATACACTGCCTTATCTAAAACAGTTTGTAATCTTAACCAGGCTTCCAATGAGGAGTTGGAAAGAATCGTTCGGTATATCCGATTTAAAAGGTATTCACTGTTAGAAAACCAGGTGCACATGATTTTAGGCAGACCCCTTGTTAAAGCACTGCCCGGTGGCAGTAGCGCTGTGGATTTTCTGATGGCTGTGTGTCTATGCAAGCTTGGCAGATGGGACGAGGCCTGCCGGGTATTTAGGTCTATGGCTTTAATTCATGATGCTGCCGAAGGTGATCAATATTGCTATTATAACTGCCTGGCGGATTATGCTAAGGCAAAATCAGCCGGCTTAGACCGGGCGGAAACCCAAGCTATTTTGCAGCAATTATACCCAACGGAGATTGCCCAAAGGGTCTGCCGCCAATTAAATCAGCCGGAGCAGGTTTTTGATCGCATTTACCCCAAATTTAGCTGTTGGGACTGCGATAATTGTCAGGCCCTTAAATACTGTTGCTACCAGGAGACTGAGAAAATATATAAGGCGATCAAGGAAAGATATGCGGCCAATCCACTAAAGCAGGAAAGACTGGCTGAAATCCTTCATGGCGGAGGTGTTTTATGAGCCTACTTTTGCATAACAAGTATAAAGAAATTCCGCCGTTGGACACAGTACATAAAATCAGGGGCATCTTGCATGATCTGGGGATTGCTACTATTGATCGGTGGATAGACTCCAGGGTGGACGGGTGTTGCTCCTTGCGGGTGGAAATTGCGGGAACAGCAGTGGGCCAAAACGGCAAGGGGGCAACGCCTGAGTTCGCTCTGGCCAGCGCCTATGCAGAATTAATGGAGAGAATCCAGAATGATCTGCTTTATCCCGGTGATTATGACGAGGCTGTCTGGCAATACGGTGGTTTTTATTATACGCCGGATGAAAGACTGATGAGTATCAAGGAACTGGCGGCAGAGCATAACCCATGGGTAGATAAGTTGCTGGAAATAATCAGACAAAGGAATGAACAAATTGAGTCCGGCAGTGCGATGCTTGGCCCACTGGCGGCAAGACTTCTCAATTTTGCCGGAGCGGCAGATGAAAAATATGAATCACTCAAACAGTGGAGTTTCTCCCGGCCAAAGGGCTGCAGCCATGATTTTGTGGCCATTCCCTTTCTCAGCCTGCAGACCGGAAGAGTGCACGATATGCCAGTGTCTATTCTCAGGGCCATCTATGGCAGCAACGGCACCTGTGCGGGTAATACCCGGGAAGAAGCACTGTTACAGGGCTTGTCCGAGCTGTTCGAACGCCATGCCAATGTGCGTCTCATTAATGAAAGTCTTTCACCCCCTACCATACCTGAGTGGTATTTAAGTAAGTATGAACGTCTTTACGGCATGATTAGGCAAATAGAAAAGCTGGGGCCTTACAGGTTAATGATCAAAGACTGTTCCCTGGGCGGCGAATTTCCCGTCATCGCGGCTGTTTTGATTAATCTGGCTGCCCGAACCTATGTGGTTAAATTGGGAGCTCATCCGGTGTTTGAAATTGCCCTGGAACGAACCCTTACGGAGATGTTCCAGGGCCGGGATATTTCAACTGCAGCCCAGGCCTGCCGCATTGCAGAGGGCTTTGAACAGGTGGGCGGGCCGGACAATTTACACAATATTCTAAAGGTGGCAGCGGGACAATACCCGGAACAGTTTTTTTACGAAAAGTACAGCTATGCATTTACACCCTTTGCCGACCATAAGGGGAAAACCAATAATGAACTTCTGGCGTATGTTATTGGCCAATTGGTTAACCAAGGTTATGAAATAATGATCCGGGACGTTTCCTATCTGGGATTTTGCAGCTTTCAGGTAGTGGTACCCGGCTTCAGCGAAATTTTTAATTTTGGCAGCCAAAGGCTAAGAGAAAAAAACAGCTTGGATGTAATTAGAAATATCCTTAGAAAGCTACCCGAAGCCTCGGATGCTGAGGTGGAAAAACTGGTTAGATATTTGTCATATAAAAGGAATTGGCTTCTTGAAAACAGCCTGGAGTTTAGTGCCGGAGTGCCTTTAAAACAGGACTTACCCGGTGGTCAGTTGAGCTGGGATCTTTTACTCGCGGCTTGCTGTTATAAACTGCGCCGATTTAAGGAAGCGTATAGGGGATTTCGCTATGTTGCGACGCATATGGAGAACATGAAAGATGCCCAGGCAGCTTATTATGCCTGTCTAAGGGATTATGCCGGAGCGTTAATGAGAGGTATGAAGCATGGAGAGATCGTTGGTTTTTTAAATCATTTTTATGACCGGGATATTTTAGATCGGGTTGTGCAGCAGGCCGGAGTGCCTCAAGAAATTCTGAAGTGTCTCTATAAATCCCTCGCTTGTTTTAATTGCCAAGCATGTGATGTCAGAACGAACTGCTCCTATGGGGTAATCCGGGAGATGCGGCTCAGGTTAAAGGAAAAGCAGATGGAAAACCCGATCGATCAACAAAAACATAAGGCCTGGGGGGATTAAAGTGCCGGATGTATGTATTGTTTCAATGCCTTACGATGTACTGCACATGCCTTCCATCGGTGTGGGGCAGTTGGTTTCGGCAGCTAAGGGAAGGGGTATTGATGCCAAGGCGGTTCATACGAAGTTTTGGTTTGCAGAAAGAATCGGTATTAAAAACTATAATATCATTTTACATTTGTTAAATCCAGCTAGCCTTTTGGCCGAATGGACCTTTTCAAGGGCTGCTTTTCCCGACTTTCATGTTGATGACCACCAGTATCTTGACCTGGCGGTAGCCTCCTATCATGAGCAGGAATTTGTCGAAATTGTCCTGAATAAATTAAGCGAACATAAAAACATCTTCAAATTTCTGCTGGAAATAAGAAAAGAAGCCACTGCCTTTATCGATGAGGCTGCCACCAGGATACTGGAGATGAAGCCCAGAATTGTTGGCTGCAGTTCAATGTTCCAGCAGCACTGTGCTTCACTGGCACTGCTTAGGAAACTGAAGGAATTGAACCCGGAAATCGTAACCCTCATGGGTGGAGCAAACTGTGAAGGGATCATGGGACAGACCACATTAGAATGTTTTCCTTGGCTGGATTTTGTCATGTCCGGGGAAGCAGACTTAAATTTTCCGGATTTTTGCGAGAAGCTGCTTGCCCAGGGAACCGCTGTCAAGGTGACGGATTTGCCCTATGGCATGCTTTCCCGGGAGTCTGTGCAAATAGTCAAGCATAACGATACCACCTGTCCTGTGGCGTCAATCGATGATTTGAATCTTGTTCCCGTGCCTGATTATGTAGACTACTTTGCAGAACTGGAAAAATATTCGGATAAAACAGATATCAAACCGGCTTTAATGATCGAGACCTCAAGGGGATGCTGGTGGGGTCAAAGGCATAAATGCAGTTTTTGTGGGCTCAACGGAAAAAATGCCAAGTATAGAAAGAAATCGGTGGATCGAGTAGTTGATGAGATTACTGAATTGTCGCAGGGATATGCAACGTATAAGTTTTTTGCCTCGGACAACATTATGGCTATGAGCCATTTTAAAGAACTTTTACCCCGTATCTCCGAAACCCAGCCCCCAAAATACACATTTTTTTTCGAAACCAAAGCCAATTTAAATGAACAACAAGTAAAGGCACTGAGAAGGGCTGGCATCAGCTGGATCCAGCCAGGTATTGAAAGCCTTCACGACAATTCTTTGAGACTGATGAACAAAGGTAATTTTGCAGCCGGCAATGTTGCTTTGCTTAAATATGCCATGGAAAACGGCATCAAAGTAGCGTGGAATTACCTTATTGGTATACCGGGGGAGGATGATAACTGGAATGCTGAAACAGCCCAGTGGCTTCCTTTGATTTATCATCTTGAACCGCCGAACAGTGTCAGCAAAATAAGATTTGACCGCTTTAGCTCCTATTACGACCAGCCGGACAAGTATGGTCTAAAGTTGTCCCCATTTAAAACCTATGGCTACATCTATCCCCTTGACAGTTGTGAAATTGAAGACATGGCCTGCTTTTTTGAGGACTATACCCAGGCAGCAAGAGGTGCAGGTTTAGGTGCCCAGCGGATCAAGGCCTGTTTTAATGAGTGGAACAGGGCCTTTTATTCAGGTTGGAATTTAGACTTAGGTGGTGGCCTGCTAAGCATCAATAAGAGTGATAACAGGCCGCAGCTGATCATGTCTGAGTTGGAAGATATGACGATCATTACAGACACCAGGGATTGCGCCTTGCAAAATGAATATTACTTGGCGGGGCTTGAACATAAAGTGCTTCAATTTTGCAAGCAGCCCAGGCTGTCTGTTAAGTTGCTGGAAAACTTCAACCGGCATTACGGTTTGGCAGTAAAACCCCAGGAATTGGCTGATGTTATGAATAGACTGATGGAATATAAGCTGGTATTGAAGCTGGGTGGCTGGGTATTGAACCTGGCAACAAGCGAAACCATTTACAATAAGAGGGCCAATAGGTCCGTACCGTCCCTGGCCTGGCTTCAGGACATTTGATAGGGCATGATCAACCGATCTGGGCAAATAGACTGGAATGCAACAAACACGATACCCTACAACTTAATGGCTGTAGGGTTTTGTTCTGTGTAATTATAAGGTAAAATAGGTTGGTAGTAGCCCGGCTGATGGCTAATGGGAGGTGTTGCAGTGTTAAAAAATGCTGGAGAAATATTAAAACAATATTTTGGTTACTCATCCTTTAAAAGTGGCCAGGATAAAATATTAAACAGCATTTTACAAGGTAAGGATACCCTGGGTATTATGCCTACGGGTGGCGGTAAATCGGTTTGTTATCAGATACCGGCATTAATGTTTCAAGGCACCACCTTAGTTATTTCGCCCTTAATATCTCTTATGAAAGATCAGGTGGATGCACTAAATAGTTTAGGTATTGCAGCCACCTATATTAATAGTTCCCTGGCAGGCAATGAAGTGGAAAAAAGGATCTTTGATGCCAGTGGCGGCAAGTATAAGCTTCTTTATGTGGCCCCGGAAAGACTGGAATCTAAAAGATTTATCAATAGCATCAAATCCATACCCATCAGTATGCTGGCAGTGGACGAGGCACACTGTGTGTCCCAATGGGGGCATGACTTTCGACCCAGCTATCTGGCAATTAGCACATTAATTAAGGAACTAACCAAAAGACCAGTGATTACGGCATTTACGGCAACGGCCACAGAAGAGGTAACCCAGGATATTGTACGATTACTATCGTTAAAAAAACCAAGCATCTATGTGACCGGGTTTAACCGTGAGAATTTATTTTTTTCAGTTATCAGGGGGGAAAATAAAAAGGATTTTATTGCCGATTACATTGCCAGCCATAGGGGACAAGCCGGCATTATTTATGCGGCCACCAGAAAGGAAGTGGATAATCTTCAGCACTGGTTGCAGCGAGAAGGTTATGCGGTGGGGAAATATCATGCTGGCTTAACGGACCAGGAAAGAATCCGCAGCCAGGAAAAATTCCTTTATGATGATCTGCAAATTATGGTGGCCACCAATGCCTTTGGCATGGGCATTGACAAATCAAATGTTCGTTACGTGATTCATTATAATATGCCTAAAAATATGGAGGCCTATTATCAGGAGGCGGGTCGTGCCGGCCGAGATGGGGAACCGGGTCAATGTATTTTGCTTTATAGCTCACAGGATGTACAAATACAAAAATTCTTAATCGAACAAAATCAAGTAGCACCGGAAAGAAAGGCAAACGAATACAAAAAATTACAGGGGATGGTTGATTATTGCCATACCACTCACTGCTTGCGAGAAACGATTTTAAAATATTTTGATGAAGAAAATGCTCCGGAAACATGTAATAACTGCAGCAATTGCAAGGATGACAGGGAACTCGTGGACAGAACCGTAGAGAGTCAGAAAATCATGTCCTGCATTTTGCGTATGCAGGAACAATATGGTATTTCCCTGGTAGCGAACGTCCTCAAGGGCTCACAAAGTAAAAAGGTAGTCCAAAATGGATTTAATCGCCTATCCACCTATGGCTTAATGAAGGAGTACACCACCAAGGAAATCAGTGACCTTATGCATGTGTTAATTGCCGAAGGCTATATTTATTTGACCGAAGGACAATACCCGGTTGCTAAACTGCAAGCCAAGGCCATTCCGGTGCTAAAGGGTCACGAGAAGTTTTTCCAAAGGGTTAGAAAAAAAGAATTGGTAAATGAAACAGATAACTCCCTTTTTGAACAACTAAGAAAGATGCGCAAGGAAATATCCCAGCGAAATAATGTACCACCCTATATTGTATTTTCCGATGGCACCCTAAGGGAAATGTGTAAGCATTGCCCCACAGATGAAAGGGAAATGCTTACTATAAAGGGAGTTGGGCAAGCAAAATTGGAGCAATACGGCCAGGACTTTCTAAAAATAATTAGAGATTTCGTGGGAGCAAGTGTTCCAAATGATAAAGGGCATGATAAAAAGGAGCAGCCCAGTCATGTTGTTTCTTATCATATGCTTCAAGAAGGTCTTTCCATCGAAGAAATTGCCAAGCAGAGAAACTTAAAGCCGGTAACCGTACAGGATCATATCTTTCGCTGTGGCGTGGAAGGGTACGAGATCCTTTGGGATCAATTGATTCCTCAAAAATTTGAAAAAATAATTTTAGAGAAAATTAAAGAATTGGGTGCGGAAAAATTAAAGCCCATTAAAGAAGAACTTCCTGCCGAAATTGATTATATGGCCATTAAAGCTGTCATCTGTAAATATAAAATATTTAAGGCATAAATCGAATACCCTTTCGACATTTGTTTGGTACTAAAAGCATATTTTAGTATTGATACAACAAAGGGGGGTGTTAACCATAACCCTATCAAAAATCCTTTATCAAGTAACATTGGCGGGACCGCTGCAAGTTGAGAGTGGAAATATTTTTTCCAGCGAGGCAAAGGATCTTGTGGCGGCCAGTGGTTCTACTATTTATGTCTATCGTCCAGCCAATGATACTTATAAACCAGCAGCCGTTTTCAATCTGGGGCAGCCGATATTAAGTTTAAAAGTAGGCTTTAGCTCCTTTGGTCAGAACATCATATTTGCAGGAACGGAAGATCGAATCATTGCATTGGCCAATATTGGCGGGGTTCTCAGTCAATTGTGGCAAACCGAACCGGAACCTGGTGCCAACATAATCGGTATAACGGTGACAGATTTAGACGGGGATGGCAGAGAGGAACTGGCTGCCATTGCCAGTGGCAATGACACACTCTATGTGTACCTGCTGACCGGGGAAAATATCACAGCCCTAAGACCACAATTGCTTTCCATAAGACAATTACCCGGTTCCCCCAGGTATATTACAGCCTTTTCGCCAGAGCCCAACAAGCCAAAGTTATTGGCCATAGCCTATGGGGAGAATAATGCTTCGGCCATTGTTACGTACTTTTTAACGGAAACCGGCTTTGATGAAGGACCTGGACTGGTAAATCTACCCTATGGGATTTTGGGATTAGCTGCCGCTAATTTGCTGCCCAATCCGGGGGAGGAATTGGCCACCGCGGGCAATGATGGGTTGGTAAGAATTTATACAGCCAACAACCAATTGCAGTTGGGCATGGTGACAAATAATTTAGGAACGGTTGTTTCAGCGCTAACGGCTCAATCGGTAGCGGAAGAAAGATCTTTATTAATAGCCGGTTCCCCGGCGGGGTTTGTTTTTGGCTTTTTCAGCCCCGGCCTAACCAATGAACCGGATTGGGTAGTTAAAGCGGCAGGGCCTATCAATGACCTAGCCATTATAAGTCAAGATCGATTTATCGTAGGAACGAATAATGGGATACTCCAGGTGTGGGAAGTAAAATATCCGTTTTAGTTTTGGCCATGTGCCATGGACTTTGGGCCATGCTATCGCTAGCGGTTTAAAGCCCATGGCCCAGGGACCAAGGTTCATGGCCGTTATTGGACAGGTAGTATAGGAGAGGGTTGTTTTTGTAGATGCACGGCAGGAGTATTTCACTTAAAGGAGAATTTAATAAAATTGTAGTTTTTTAATACACATTTTTTAGGAGGCCATCGTGAGTCTATATTCTTTTGACGGACAAGGTTTAAAAATGATGATTCTGGGCAGCACAAACTTGCTTGCCCGACATAAATCAGAAATAGATTCCCTAAATGTATTTCCTGTACCAGATGGGGATACCGGAAATAACATGTATCTAACCCTTCTAGCTGCGGCTAAAGAGGTTCAAAATATAGAGTCAACCCATATTGGTGAAGTTGCAGAGGCAGCGGCCCAAGCTTGTTTGATGGGGGCAAGGGGTAATTCGGGAGTTATTTTATCACAACTTGTGCGGGGATTGGCAAAGGCCTTGGCCGGCAAGGAAAAGGCGAATGCCCTGGAGGTTGTTGAGGCCCTGGAAGAAGGGGCTAATTTAGCCTATCAGGCGGTTATGAATCCCGTAGAAGGTACGATGCTGACAGTAATGAGACGCAGCGCAGAGGCGGCTAGAAATGCGGTGCTAAGAAACTATGATTTACTGAGGGTTATGATTATAACCTTACGAGAAGCAAGAATGTCACTTAGCGAAACACCCGAACTATTACCGGTTTTAAAAGAAGCAGGAGTTGTGGATGCTGGCGGTAAAGGTTATGTCATTATCTTGGAAGGAATTCTAAGTATCTTAAAACGGGCTGAGGACATTACTCTGTTAATGGATTTTACTGCCCGGCAGGAGAACAAATATACGAAGGGTGTTGGCCGGGAATTCGATACGGAAATTCACTTTACTTATTGTACGGAATTTCTTGTCAAAGGTTCAGATATTCCCCTGGACACACTTCGTCATGAATTGGCCCCCTATGGTGACTGCCTGATGGTTGTTGGCTCAGAACAAGTGGCCAAGGTACATATTCATTCCAATCACCCCGGACTGGTGTTGGAAAGCTGTTTAAACTATGGTTCCATCCATGAGGTAGCGATTCACAATATGAAGGATCAGAGTAAACAGTTAAAAAAAGATTCCGTTGAAGAAAAAGAGTTTGGCATTGTTACGGTGGGTACCGGGGAAGGTATTATCGATATTATGAATAGCCTTGGTGCGGATGCCGTAATAGTTGGTGGTCAAACCATGAATCCTAGCACAGAGGAGATCGTCCGAGCCATACAGGGAGTGAATGCCAAGGGTATTCTGGTTCTTCCCAATAACAAAAATATTATTTTAGCCGCTGAACAAGCTGCCGGCATGGTTAGCAATAAAGCGATCAAGGTCATACCAACCCGTACAATTCCCCAGGGTTTAAGTGCACTGCTCGTTCAAAATCCAATGGGAGATTTAGAAGATAACTTTCAGAGAATGAGTGAGGCTGCTCAGTCTATAAAAACCGGTGAGGTTACCAAGGCTGTTCGGGAGACCACCCATAATGGTCTGAAAATCCAACAGGGTGACCTGATTGGACTAGCGGAAGGAACGATTGTTGCCGTAGGAACAGAACTTATTTTCGTTTTAAAAGATATGCTTAATCATATGCTGGCTGAGGATCATTCGCTGGTGACCCTTTATTATGGAGCGGAAATCGGAGACCGGGCAGAGGAAATACGGACGGAATTACAAAATATTTTTCCGGATATTGAATTTGAACTCCATTATGGCGGACAGCCACTTTATTATTTCATCTTATCAGTGGAGTAAAATTAGGCGGGTGATGTCATGCCAACGATAAATATCGTCACAGATTCTACTGCAGATTTACAGGGAGATTTATATCAGAGGTTTAATATAAGCAGAGTTCCTCTGAAGGTGATAATTGGCCAGGATGTGTATCGTGATGGGATTGATATTTCACCTGATCAATTTTATAATCGGTTGCTGCAAGGGGATTTTGCTACCACATCTCAGCCTTCCCCCGGTGACTTTGCACAGGTTTTTCGAGAGAAAACTGCGGCTGGGGAAAGGGTACTTTGTCTCACCTTGTCCGCTAAGTTAAGTGGAACCTATCAATCCGCTTGTATTGCCAGTAGTATGGTTACCGGCCGGGTGGAGGTAATTGATACTCAGTCAGCCACATGGGGTGTCGGTCTCATGGCCATTGCAGCTTCCCGGGCTGTAAATGAAGGAAAGACCTATGAAGAAGTAAAAAAAATTATTCATCAACTGACGATTAAGATGAGAATTTTGTTTCTTGTGGAATCACTTGATCACCTGGAAAGGGGAGGGCGAATTGGTAAGGCCCAGGCCTTTTTGGGTTCCCTGCTAAATATTAAGCCTCTCCTTTGTGTAAGGGATGGCCTGGTGTATCCCTATGAAAAGGTTCGTGGCAAAGCCAAGGGGTTAGAAAGAATTATGCAAATTATTGAAAAAGATACTGCCGGGGCTGAAATGGTTTGTGCAGTTTTAGCCGGAGGTGACCCAGAGGCCAGAGGGGTTTTATTGCAAAAATCCAAGGAACGTTTAAATTGTCGTGAAATATGGCAGGGCGACGTGGGGCCTGTGATCGGTTGTCATACTGGGCCGGGAGTTACTGGAATAATTTATTATACTTTATAAGCAACAAAAAAAATCCTAGCGAATTAATCTTATAGAAGGTTTTTTTTCTTAAACGAAGAATACCTCTTAAGAATATCTTTAGGAGGGATCTTATGAAAAGGGTTGCTATCTTTACTTGTAAAAAGATTAGAGATGTTAGCTGTGTTGCTTGTTTGAAATGTTTTAAAGCCTCTGATTTAAAAGAGGGAGAATTTGCCCGTCATGAAGATGAAGTCAAAATTGTAGCCATGACCGGCTGTGGAGATTGCCCAGGCCTAGTAATGCCACGGGCACAGCTTTTATTGGAACAAGCCGATTACCTGGAAAGCGATATCGATGCAGTTCATATCGGAACTTGTATGGTTAAGGCCGTTCAGACTGCTGCTTGCCCCATTGATTTAGAGGGCTTGAAGAAAAAATTAGAAACAAAGTTTAAAGAAGTCATTATCGGTACCCATAATTACTAAGATAGAGTAAAGGGTCAATAGGTGCAAAACTGCACCTATTGACAAACCGATTGCCTTTGCCTTATATTATAAATAGTTAGAGGGGAGTAGCCCAGAGAAACGGGGTCAACAGTACGGCGCATTTAAGTGCCTGGCTTCGTTGTTGGTTTTCCAATGGCAAGACCTTTAACACAAGGTTCTGTATCAGAGCTTTGTGTTAAGGGTCTTTTATTTTATATTTTTAGCCATAAAGAGGGGGTGATGGGCAATAATAATATAATACAGAGAAATCAAGATTACCTTAATAAAAATAATGAAGGAGGGACCCGGGAAATGAATAATATAAAAGCTATTCTATTAATGGGGATACTCAGTGTTATATTAATAACCATTGGCCAAGCAGTGGGAGGAACCCAAGGTGCTACCCTTTTTCTTCTGATTTCACTAGGGATAAATTTTATTAGCTACTTTTACAGTGATAAAATGGCCATCAAGATGACCCGTTCACAACCAGTATCGGAACAGGAAGCTCCTGAATTGTATGAAATGATTAGAAATCTGGCTCGACGGGCCCAGCTTCCCATGCCCAAGGTTTATATTACCCCTTCCCAGCAACCCAATGCCTTTGCCACAGGTCGTAATCCCGAACATGCCGCTGTGGCAGTAACCGAGGGCCTGCTGCACCTTTGTGACCGGGGGGAATTGGAAGGCGTGCTGGCCCATGAATTAGCCCATATTGCAAATAGAGATATTCTTGTAAGTTCCATAGCGGCGGCCTTTGCCGGGGCCATTACCTGGATTGCCAATATCATTCAGTGGGGTGCTATTTTTGGCGGCATGAGGGGGGATAATGAGGAAGGCGGCGGCCTTGGTGCTTTGGTATTGGCCATCCTGGCACCCATTGCAGCCACCATTGTTCAACTGGCCATTTCTCGCTCCCGAGAGTATGGTGCCGATGAATTGGGAGCCAGAATAGCCGGTAAATCCGATGGCCTAGCCAATGCCCTGCTAAAATTGGAAAGGGCAGCCCACCAAATTCCCATGCAAGTGAACCCGGCTGCTTCCCATATGTTTATTACCAATCCATTGTCAGCACGATCCTTTGCCAGAGTTTTTAGTACCCACCCCACCACCGAGGAACGTGTGCAAAGGCTCCGTCAAATAAGATTTTAAACAAAAATGGGGCACTCTGTTATCAGGGTGCCTTATTACAACCCAAAGGAGGGCTACAATTGATTGTTGGTATAATGACTGTTGAACTACATATTAGTGGTGCCACCACCTTAAAGGAAAAAAGGCGAGTCTTGAAGAGTATGATTGATAGAATTCGCAGCAAATATAATGTGTCAATTGCAGAAGTAGACAATCAAAACCTCTGGCAGAGGGCGACCCTGGGCGTGGCGGCAGTTAGTAATGAAACCAGCCACGTAAACCAGATGTTGGATACGGTAATCAAAACGATAAAGTTTAATGGAGAAGCAGATTTAATGGATTATTCCATCGAAATCCTTTAAAATTACCTTAATGGTAAAAATATCTTGGTATGGAAAAGATAGCAGGAGGACAGGTAATGACACGGGTAGAAGAATTATTAAAACAAATCGAAGACTTAACCTTTGAAGAACAAAACATCCTGTTTAACCTTTTAGCGGATACCCTTGATAATTTTGGTTGGTTTAAGTTAAACGATATAACTTTTAAATAAGGGGGTATTTTTTAAGTGACAGCCAAGGTTTATTTTGCTGATACCAGAGCCAATGTAAAGCAAAATATGATTGATAAGTTACAGCGGCTTTATGAAAGATCCGGCATTAAGGATATTGTTGCCCCAAAGGATCTGGTAGCCATTAAGGTGCATTTTGGAGAAAGGGGCAACACGGCCTACATCAGACCACAATTTATCAGGCGGCTAGTGGACAAGGTAAAAGAGCAAAAAGGAAAACCCTTTTTAACAGATGCCAATACCCTATATGTTGGCAGCAGGTCCAATGCCGTTGATCATTTGCAAACAGCCATTGAAAATGGCTGGGGCTACTCGGTTGTCAATGCGCCATTGGTTATTGCCGATGGTTTAACCGGCAAGGAATATACCAATGTAGAGGTTAACCTTAAACATTTTCAAGAGGTTAAAATAGGTTCAGGAGCACTCCATGCAGATGCCTTTATTGCCATCAGTCACCTGAAAGGTCATGAATTGACTGGTTACGGTGGTGTGCTAAAGAACATTGGTATGGGGCTGGGTTCACGTAGTGGTAAGCAGATGATGCATTCGGATGTTCGTCCTAGAATCAACTTAGAAAAATGTACAGGCTGCAGTAAATGTCATGCCTGGTGTCCGGGCGAGGCAATTGCTTTAAGGGATGAAGATAGAAAGTCCTTTATTTTGGAGGAGCATTGTATTGGCTGCGGGGAATGTACCGTAAGCTGTCCCTTTGGTGCCATTGCTGTTAATTGGAAAACGAAACCGGATATCATTCAAGAAAAAATTGCCGAATACACCATGGGTGTTCTCAAACACTATCCAGGCAAGTGTGGTTTTATTACCTTTGTCAATAACATTACGCCAGAATGCGACTGCTGTGGTTGGAATGATGCTCCCGTTGTGCGGGATATTGGTATTTTGGCATCCTTAGACCCAGTGGCACTGGATCAGGCCTGTGTGGATTTGATTAACCAAGAACATGGCTTGCCCGGTTCCAGGCTGGAAGGTCAACCCCACGGCTCAGATAAATTCCGCGCCCTTTGGCCCCATGCGGATTGGACTAGGGGACTGGAGTATGCAGAAAGCATTGGTCTGGGCACCAGAAAATACGAGCTGATAAAAATCTAATAGATAAAAATAAAAAGGGTGTCGCAAAACTACGATTAGTAGGCAAGCGACACTTTTTTATTTAGATTGCAAGGAACGACCCCTGTGTCGTTCCGCACCGCATGAGAACAGTATTGTTTTGAATTTACCACAAAATTACATGTAACCATAGGTTATAGAAAAACCACCAAATATAACTTTTGTTCATAATTAACATAAAAGGAAATGATGATAAGGTAGTCTAATATTAATTAAAGTAATAGATAAATCTACTGATGGAGGAAAAAACATGAGACCAGAGAGCATGAAAATATTTGATGAACTCCGTAATCTAAATGTGCTTACGGTTCAAAATGCCAAAAGAGACGGGGAAAAAGTTGTTGGCTGTTATTGTACCTACACACCCCAGGAGTTAATTCTGGCCGCCGGGGCCCATCCGGTGACCCTCTGTGGGACACGTCAGGACCCTATTCCCGCAGCGGAAAGGGACTTACCAAGAAACCTCTGTCCATTGATTAAATCCAGCTATGGTTTTGCGGTCAACGGCAAATGCCCTTATTTCGAGGCTTCTGATGTGCTGGTAGCCGAAACAACCTGTGACGGTAAGAAAAAAATGTATGAGTTAATGAGCAAGATTAAACCCATGCATGTGATGAATTTGCCCCAAACCTCCCAAGGGGAAGCCGCTCTGGCAGCCTGGGCCCAGGAAATGGTTGTTCTAAAAGACTGGCTGGCTGAAAGGTTTGAAGTAGAGATCACAGAGGAAGATATCCGTAAGGCAGTTAAGCTCATGAATAAGGAAAGGGATGCCATGAGACGCCTGCATGCCACCACGAAGGCTAAACCCTCCCCGATAACTGGTGTGGATTTATTGGTTTCCGTTTGGACCAAGGGATTTAATATTAATAAAGAAGATGGGATTGCTTTGGTGGAGCAGCTCACAGCAGAAATTGAAGAATTAACGGCCCAAGGCCTTAGCCCCTTCACCAAGGAAACCCCGAGAATTTTACTAACTGGTTGCCCAGTTGGTTTCGGATCGGAAAAGGTTGTTCGGTTACTGGAGGAAAGTGGGGCAGCTGTGGTTGCCTTTGAAAATTGCTCCGGCTATAAGGCTTTGGATAGATTGGTGGATGAGAGTGAAACCAAAGATGTCATGGTGGCACTGGCAGAAAAATACCTAAACATTCCTTGCTCCTGTATGACACCCAATGATGGCAGACTGGAATTAATTCATAAAATGGCTAAGGAGTATCAGGTAGATGCCATCGTGGATTTAACCTGGCAGGCCTGCCATACTTACAACATTGAAGCCTTTGTCATCCGGGATTATGTTCAAAACCAACTGAACTTACCCTGTATGCATTTGGAAACGGACTACTCTGAATCGGATGTAGAGCAATTGAGGGTTCGTGTGCAAGCTTTTCTTGAGTTAGTTCAAGGAGAATAAAGGTATGATTACAGCTGGCATTGATGTGGGTTCAGTTTCCACAAAGGTTGTGCTCTTAATTGATGATGAGATAAAATACATGGTTCGTCCAACCGGTTGGAGTCCCCGGGATGCCGGTTTAAACACTTATCAAGAACTATTAAATTCTGTAGGATGTAAGACCAGTGATGTGGAAGCTATCGTTGGTACTGGCTACGGTCGGATTTCCCTGGGCATGATCGACAAAGCAGTTACGGAAATTCACTGTCATGCCAGGGGTGCCAATTACCTGGTTGGGCGGGGTGGCTTGTTAATTGATATTGGCGGTCAGGACAGCAAAGCCATTCTGATGAATGATCAAGGTAAGGTTATTGACTTTGCCATGAATGATAAGTGTGCCGCGGGAACCGGACGTTTTTTACAGGTAATTGCTGCTGCCCTGGGGGTTGATGTCAGTGAACTGGGGGAGTTGGCAGAGGGTAGATCCCCCTTGGATATTAATAGCATGTGTACTGTCTTTGCAGAATCGGAAGTTATTAGTTTACTGGCCAAGGGTGCCGATAAGCGGGATATCATTGCTGGTATTCATCGGTCCGTAGCAAGGCGGGTTTGGGGCATGGCCAGCCGTTTCGGAGCCAACCAATGTGTTATTTTCACCGGCGGCGTGGCCCAAAACCACGATGTTCGTAACCGTTTGTCCCAGGAAGCCGGTTGTCCGGTAATTGTACCAGAAATCAGCCAGTTGGCCGGTGCGCTGGGAGCAGCCCTTTCTGCCAGGGAACTAACGAAAAAGCATTAAATTAACCTCAAAAATGTCGTGGCCAAAAGCTACGGTATTTTTATATATGCTCGGCATGGGCCTTACCTGTAGGGTGAAAGTCTCAACGCGTAAGGCAATAAAGAGTTGACAAAGGTGGACGAGAAAGTATACTTACAAATAACGACTTATTCTCAGGGCGGGGTGAAATTCCCCACCGGCGGTATCTCAGTTATACTGAGGAGCCCGCGAGCGCTCTTTAACTTTAAAGAGGTCAGCAGAACTGGTGAAAGGCCAGTGCCGACGGTATAGTCCGGATGGAAGAGGATACGGCAGTCAGTAAAAATCTGCTCTTAATAATTATTTTAATTTATTTTGCATGAGTGCATGCTGTCTGTCTGGTGTGCCCTGATTCAAGTAAGTCCGACTAATTATTTAGGAGGAATATACTGTGAATCAAAATTTGCTAACTCGATTTGGAAATGCGACCGAAAGAATGGAAGCTGCTCTTGACGCACTCCGTAGTGGTCAGGGAATTTTAGTTACCGATGATGAAGACAGGGAAAACGAAGGGGATATTTTTTTTGCCGCTGAGTCTCTGACCAATGAGCAAATGGCCCTGTTAATCCGTGAGGGCAGTGGGATTGTGTGCTTGTGTTTACCGGAAGAAAGAGTCCAGGCTTTAGATTTACCGATGATGGTGGAAGTGAACACGAGCAGTTTTGAAACGCCTTTTACGGTTTCTATTGAAGCGGCAAGCGGAGTTACGACGGGTGTTTCCGCTGCTGACCGTGTAACTACTGTCAAAGCAGCGATTGCTGACCCTGCAAGACCCAATTTGCTGCGGCGTCCCGGATATATTTTTCCTTTGCGGGCTAAACGGGGCGGTGTGTTGGAACGACAGGGACATACAGAAGCTAATGTAGACTTAATGCGACTGGCTGGCTTAAAACCTTATGGTGTATTGTGTGAATTAACAAATTCCGATGGTACAATGGCACGGTTGCCTGAAATCGTGGCATTTGCCGAGAAGAATAATATGATTGTAGTTACAATTAGCGATATAATTGCTTATCGAATGGAAAAGGAAATCGTACCGCAACATGAACCGCAGTATACCTAACGGTACGTACGGTGGTAGGAGAGGAGGGGGGAAACACCCCCTCCTACTCAATTATCTTTCCTATATTTAAACATTAAATCGAAAATGCATGACGTCCCCATCGAGCACAAGATAGTCTTTTCCTTCCAATCGCAGCCTGCCGTTTTCTCTGGCTTGGGCCATGGAACCAGCCCTTACCAAATCAGCATAGGAAACAACCTCAGCCCGAATAAAACCCCGTTCAAAGTCGGTGTGAATAACACCGGCAGCCTGGGGAGCTTTCGTTCCAGCGGGCACAGTCCAGGCACGAACCTCTTGGACACCTGCAGTGAAGTAAGTTTGTAGTCCCAGCAGATGATAGGCCGCCCGAATGAGTTTATCCAACCCGGACTCTTCCAGGCCCAATTCTTCCAAAAAGAGCTTCTTTTCGTCTCCCTGCAATTCAGCAATTTCAGATTCCAATTGGGCAGAGACAGGGACTACGGTAGCATTTTCCAGTCTGGCATATTCCTGCACTTGTTGAACCAGGGGATTATTTTCAAAATCCTGGATGTCATTCTCGTCTACATTGGTGACATAGATAATTGGCTTTATCGTTAACAAATGAAAGGACTTAATCAAACTCATCTCTTCTTCCGAAAACGCCATGCTTCGTGCTGGCTTACCCTGGGCCAGAGCTTCTTCCTTTAACCTTTGGATTAACTGATACTCCGTTTTCGCCTGTTTATCCTGGGATTTGAGTTTACTGGCTAGCCTTTCCTGTCGACGCTCCATACTATCCAAGTCAGCCAATACTAATTCCAGGTTAATTACTTCAATATCATTGATTGGATCAATTTTACCGGAAACGTGAGTAATATCATTATTAATGAAGCAACGCACCACATGAGCAATGGCATCCACTTCCCGGATGTGTGCTAAAAACTTATTGCCCAAGCCCTCACCACGGCTGGCACCTTTCACTAAACCGGCTATATCAACAAATTCAAAGG
Organism: Desulfotomaculum sp. 1211_IL3151; assembly: GCF_036763075.1. NCBI lineage: Bacteria > Bacillati > Bacillota > Clostridia > Eubacteriales > Desulfotomaculaceae > Desulfotomaculum > Desulfotomaculum sp. 1211_IL3151. Next base: position 40,043 of record NZ_JBAIYV010000011.1, read on the forward strand.
TGGTTGGAACGGTCTTTTTAGGCACCACCAATTCAGTTAGTTTGTCCAGACGCATATCAGGAACAGATACGACCCCTACATTGGGCTCAATGGTACAAAAGGGGTAATTTGCAGATTCCGCCCCCGCTTGGGTAATGGCATTAAATAAGGTGGATTTCCCCACATTAGGCAACCCGACAATTCCACATTTTAAAGACATTCAATTACTCCTTGTAAAAATATTTTAGGCATACCTTTAAAAGTATAGTAAGAAAAAATTTGCATGGCAAGTTAAAAAAATATTTAGTTATTATCGGCCATTGTTTGAAAAGTATAATTCTACTAAAACCCTGCGTTCTTAATTAACTTGTATGATTTGTATAGATTTGGGGTCCTGTAGAATGATATAGTATGAAATGAAGTGCTCGTTTTGGAATAAGCCAAGTTTGTTAAGAATTTGAGGTGAAATGTTTTCTATGCAAGGGACATTAATTAAACATTTAGGAAAACATGTGGGTGAAGAGGTAACGGTTCAGGGATGGTTGTACAATAAAAGGTCTTCAGGAAAGATTCAGTTTTTGATATTACGGGATGGTACTGGGATGGTTCAGGGAGTTTTAGTAAAGAAGGAAGCCCCGGAAATTTTTGATCTGGCTAAAGAACTTACCCAAGAATCAGCCATAAGATTAAAGGGTATTGTGCGGGAAGAACCCCGTTCAATGGGGGGCTATGAGCTTACAGTCACTGGCTTGGAGATTATTAACCTGGCCCAGGAATATCCTATCTCCCATAAGGAGCATGGGGTTGACTTCCTAATGGATCGCCGTCACCTCTGGATTCGTACACCGAGGCAAAATGCCATTCTGCGTGTCCGGTCTGAAATAGAGCAAGCAGCGAGGGATTTCTTTCACCAAAATGACTTTACCCTGGTGGATAGCCCCATTATTACCCCGGCAGCCTGTGAGGGAACGACGACACTTTTTGAGTTGGACTACCACGGAGAAAAGGCTTTCTTATCACAGAGTGGTCAATTGTACAATGAAGCATCTGCCATGGCAGTGGGACGTATGTACTGTTTTGGGCCTACCTTCCGGGCGGAAAAGTCGAAAACCCGTAGACACCTAATGGAATTTTGGATGATTGAAGCCGAGGCGGCTTTCTTTGATTTTGAAGATAATATGAAGCTACAGGAAGAAATGGTTTACTTCATTGTTCAGCGGGTACTGGAACGCTGCCGTCAGGATTTAGAACTATTAGGACGGGATATTAGTAAACTGGCAGCCATCAAATTACCTTTCCCACGCCTTAGCTATACGGAGGCAGTGGAACTCTTAAGAAGCAAGGGTGAAGCCTTTGAGTGGGGTGAGGACTTTGGTGCTCCCCACGAAACAATCATTTCAGAATGCTTTGACTCACCTGTATTCATTCACCGTTACCCCACTGAAATCAAGGCTTTCTACATGAAGCCAGACCCTGAGGACCCAAGGGTTGTGCTGGGGGCAGATCTAATTGCCCCAGAGGGCTATGGGGAGATGATTGGTGGGGGACAGCGTATCGATGACCTAAAGCTTTTAGAGGAAAGATTGGCAGAACATAAATTACCTAAGGAAGCCTTTGAGTGGTATCTGGATTTACGCCGCTATGGCAGTGTATCCCACTCTGGCTTTGGATTAGGCCTAGAACGTACCGTTTCTTGGATTTGTAAGTTGGATCATGTTCGGGAAACCATTCCCTATCCTCGTATGCTTTACCGTGTCTATCCATAATATTTTTCAAAAGAAATCGCCTGGGATATAAAGGCGGGAAGTCACAAGGATAAATTGTGCCCCCCATAAGGTACATCGAATACGGATTCAAAAAGGGGCTGTGTGAAAACATAGTCAAGTAAACCGTCTAAAACAAAAAGTTTTAGGCGGTTTCTTAATTTGTATTAAAAAATAAATGGTAAAATATGTGTAGAAAATAAAAGTAGGCGATTGAACTTGTCGAGGAAGGGTCAAAGGGTTCACAACAAAGTTGTATTTAAAGAATATAACCAGAACAAATTGATGTTACCAATGGATTTAGAAAGTATAATACCACCTAATCATATGGTTCGGGTAATAAATCGTGCTATTGATAAAATGAAGTTGGAACCTCTCTTGTCTAAATATAAAGAGGGACGACAATCAGTTGGACGCGGGAGCCAGTATCGGAAACCATCCGGCCCCATAAAAGGAGCAGCAGATTTTTGCCCAAGGGATTTTGTTTCTCTTTCACACCCGCCGCCCCTTTTTCTTCCACGTCAGAGGATTTCCACATAGCCCTCGTCACCGTTTATCCGAATGCGCTCCCCGTCCCGGATGCGCTTGGTTGCGCCGACAACGCCAACCACGGCGGGTAGGCCGTACTCCCGTGTGATGACCGCGCCGTGGGTCATCATGCCACCCACCTCGGTGACCAGCCCCGCAATGGAGACAAACACCGGCGTCCAACTGGGATCGGTGAAGGAGGTCACCAGAATATCGCCTTTTTCCATAACCGCGTCCTCAATGGATAGGATTACGCGGGCCCGGCCCTCGACCATGCCGGAGGAAACCCCCAAACCGGGCAGCGCCCCGGTCGGGATATTCTTTTGATAGGCCATCTCCGGCACCTCGCCGTCCGAAAAGATAACCCGGGGCGGGGTGAGAGTGGTAAAGTGGGCATAGTCTTTTTTGCGGCGGTCAATGGTGGCATAATTCACACAGCCAGATCGGACCACCTCCCGCAGCTCTTCAAGATACAGGTAGAAAATATCGCTGGCATGCTGCAGGATACCTTGCTCCGTAAGGCGCTTTGCCTCCCGCATGAGCGCCCTCTTGTATACGTCGTAACGGCAGATCCAGAAGTATTTGGGATACTCCCGCGTGCCCACATAATTGCGGAAAAAGGAGATGTAACGGCGCAGCTTTTTCGCTTTGCGGGCGCCCAGCTTTTGCTGTGCCAGTACCGCCAGTTCTTCTATCAGCGCTTCCATCTCCCTGCGGCCCTGTTCAAAGGACGATTTGCCATGCCACTTTGGCAGGGTGCGGATGTTGGTGAGCATTGTACCCACCAGCTCGGCGGGATTTTCCCGGAAGCGGGTCTTGGAGATGTCAATTTCACCGGTGGCCCGCATCCCGTATTTCCGTAGGAACTTTTCAAAAGTGTCCGCCACGGCACTGCCGCCCTTCACTTGGCGCAAATCCTCCATTTGGAAGGCTTCCCCTGCGGATTCGAGATACCGCACCACCGCCGGATACGCCCGGGCCAGATCTGCCACTTCGCTCAGGGCAAGCCCCATCTCGGAGGTGGGGTTGTGCGCCACCGATTTGGAAAGGCGATTGCTGAGGTTCTCCTCCCCTGTAAGAGTTTTACCCATGGCGTCAATTTTTTGAATGATCAACTGGGTTGCCAGCACCATGCCAAAGCCGGAGGCGTCGTAAATAATTTGGGAAAGCTGCTTTTCATCCTCCAAAATGGCCTCAATGGCCGCCATGCCCGAAAGAGGTTCCAGCCGCTCCTCCAGCTGGGCAACGAGGCTGCTCATGCGGTCGATATAGCAGTCGATGTCGGCGGGGTCGTTGCGCCGGTAGAGCCGAATCCCCTCCCGCAGGATGGGCAGCCAGCCGCTAAAGGAGGAGAAGCTGCCGGGGCCCTTGGGGATGCTGCGGATATAATCTTTGCGCGACAGAACATCTTCTATGGCCACATGGGTCAGAGGGTCGGTGGCGGACAGCTTGGTACGAATCATCTTTTTGCCGTAAGCCGTCTTCATGTCGTGGGTGACGTCAATATACAGCCGCCCACCCACCTCCACCATGCGAAACAGGGCGATCAGCTTCATAAAGGACATGCCCAGAGGCAACATCACATCGGTCATCATCTGCATATGCCCCGCTGATACAAAGACCCGTTTGAGGCCGTCATGACTTTTGGGAAGGGGATACAGCGTGGTGATGGTCCGGGACTGCACAATGGAAAACCGTCCGTCTACCCAGCACCACTCGATATCCTGAGGCGTGCCGAAGGCAGCCTTGATCCGCTTGCCGATGGCGGCGAGCTTCCACAACCCACTATCCGTAAGGGGCGGTGCGGTCTTGCTGTCCGTTTTGATCTTCTCTCCCCGCAGACGCCAGGTAAAGGGCGTTTTGCGCCCGGACACCAGCTCCTCGCCCAATCCCTCCACCGCCTCAATGACACAGGTAAGCCGGTCGGAGGTCATGGGGTCGGCGGTAAACAGCACACCGGAAACCTGAGCAGGAATCATCTCCTGCACCACCACGGCGATGGCCACATCCTCATGGCGGTAGCCGTTTTTGACACGGTAAGCCACTGCCCTATCGTTGTACAGGGAGGCGAAACAATCCATCACTGCGCGGGGGACGTCGACGGCCCGCACGTTCAGGTAGCTGTCCTGCTGCCCTGCAAAGGACGCATCGGGCAGGTCCTCTGCCGTGGCGGAGGAGCGCACGGCAAAGAGGGTGTCCGAGGGATAGGGCGCGAGCGCCGCTTTAAGCTCCCGCAAAAATTCCTCCGGAATGGGAATATCCCGGATTGCCTGCCGGATTTCGTTGCTCGCCCTGGCCACTTCCGCCGGGATGGAGGCCGCCTGCAGCGCTTCGCCCCGGGACGCAACCACGCCGGCGCAAAGCGCCCGGAATGCCTCGGTGGTGACGACAAATCCGCCGGGCACATGGATACCGTCCATGGCGGCCAGTCGGTGGAGGTTTGCCCCCTTGCCGCCGGTCAGAGAGAGTTCTCCGGCAGCGCTGTCGGTCAGATTCAAAAGCATACTCATTGATACTCCTCCTTGTAAAACGCCTGACGCATCAGATGAAGGTATTTATCCATTTCCGCAAAGACATCCTCCAGCACGAAATTGTCCTTGTGTTCAGCCAGAAGCCCATCGGTGGTCCATGAAATAATTTTGATCACTTTCTCCAGCTCAATGCCCTCCCGCAGCTTAGTCGCGTCAAGTCCCGGCAGAAAGGTTTCCTTCCACGGTGGAAAGCGGCCTACCTTGACTTGGGCGATTGACTCCCGCAGCTGTTTGTCCGTTTCCCGGCGGACGGAAAGGAGAAAGTCCAACACATAAGGGTACTCGCTCACCACAGCCAGCTTGATCTGCTCCGATTCGCGGATGCGCTCAAACAGGTCCTCCCGATCGAAGGACTTCACAATGCGGTTATACACAAGCCCGTAGGCAAATTCATAGAGATAGAGGTACAGCTTTTTCTTGTTGCCAAAATAGTGAAAAATGAGGCCCTTGGAGATATCCGCTGCCGTGACGATTTCATCCATGGTCGCTTTTTTGTAGCCGTTTTTGGCGAACTGCTCCATGGCCGCACGAACAATCCGCTGCTTTTTATCCTCAGGAATATGAGGCCCCTGCATCATCATCCCTCCAATTGACTGTTTTGGTCAATTTTTATTATAGCGACATTGACTGATTTAGTCAATTTCGAGTTTTAAGAATAGGCACTCAGAAGAGTATTCCCAACGCAGGATGAAGTGACAATTCATAACAAAACAAAAGCAGAACGGGTCTTTTCGTCCGTTCTGCTTTTGTTTTGTTATATTTTCGGCTGTTATACAGCCGCGTCTCTGTGTTGGAACAGGGCAATCCCCGCACCGGCCAGCAGCACTGCGGCAACACACAGCACCGCCGGAGCGGCCGCCGGCTGGACTGCCTTCAACGGTGTGATCCAGGAGAAAGGCGAAAGGGCGTAGAGTACTTCCGGAATCTGCTGCTGCTCCCAGAAAATCTCCATTAGGACGAACAGGGTGAGCAGGCCGTAGCTGATCCCGGTCATCCACCTTGGCAGTGCGCCGAAAAGCAACAGGGCAATACCGCCAATCGCCCAGAGTGCCGGAATCATCCCCGCCATTTTAAAGAAGAGCCGGGTAAGCGCCCCGTCGTCCCCCGTGCCGATGACCGCGCCCAGGCCCACACAGAAGCCGGACATCAGCATAATGGCCGCCGAGCCACCGAAGATGTAGACCATGTGGCTGAGTACCAGTCTCTCCCGCCGCACCGGCATGGACAATACGATTTCGCCTTTGGCCGCCTCCTCCTCGCGGAGAATGCCGGCCGACATCATCACATAGACGGAGATAAGCAGTCCAAAGACGTACAAAAACAGCGTCAAAAACGCCCGATCCATCCCGCCCAGCCGCGCAATCAGCTCAGAGAGCGCTTCCGCTGAGCTGACTGCGCTCACCATCAGATAGCTGGCCCACCCCAACATAAAGGAAAGAACGGCATAGAAGCAAAGCCAGGAGAGAAACAGTCCCTTTTGCCTGCGCCAGGCAAGGGCGGAAAGACTCCGCAGGCCCGGCTTGGCAAAAGCCCGGCCCCTTCGCTGGGGAACAAGTCCTCCGCTTACATCCCGCCACGCCATCAGATGCAGGGACAGCGCCGCAAGTGTCGCGCCCAGCGCCAGCGGAATCAGCAGCAAATGGAACCGCTCTTCAGCAAAGGGGTTAATCAAGAGCGGCCAGTCCATCGGGTTAAGATAAGCGAGTGGATTATGCCTGCCGCTCACATTCCACAGAATGTGCAGGCAAAACAACAGCCCAAACAAGCCAAAGGACATCCCGCGCGCCGCCCTGGCGCTCACAAAGAACTGTGCGACCAATCCCGCGAGAATCCCCACCACGCAGGAGGCGGCGAAAAAGCCCAGGCAATGGGCAAGTGAGCCAACAAACCCCAGACCCAGCGCAGCCATTGCCAATACCGCCAATATAGCTGACAGGGCATTGATTATGACCATATTTACGAGCGCCGCCGCCAGTGGCGCCAGACTGCCGGTGACGTTAGAGCCCAGCAGTTCCCGCTTGCCCTGTTCCTCTGCCAGCCGGGTATGGCGAATCATATAGACGATGCTGAAAATTCCACCCAGCAGCACCAAAAACACCTTGGTGCGCCAGGTAACAAATCCAGCCACTGAAACATCCAGCAGCGGGCCGTGCATGGCCTCGGTCAGCGGATCGATGAGGCTAACGCCCATCTCGGCGAGAGCCTCCTGCGTGGGGAACAGTACCAGCGACGACACCGTATTGATGGTCACCCACAACCCTGGCAACAGCAGCCAGACGAAGGTGAAAATGCGATTCTGCCGTAGATACAGCCCCATGAGGGAAAGGGTGCCGTGAAAATATTGCTTCACGTTAAGCCCCCCTTTCGGCGTCCCTTTTGTAGTAGTTCAGGAACAGGGCTTCCAGTGTGGGAGGGGTCTGTTGATGGATGAGCGTTTTCAGTTCCTCCATACTGCCCTCTTCGATGATTTTCCCCGCACGGATAACGCCGATTTGATCGCAGACCGCCTCCACCTCCGAGAGGATGTGGCTGGAGAGGAGCACCGTCTTACCCGCATCCCGCGCCTCCTTGAGGCATTGCTGGAATACGCCCTCCATCAGCGGATCGAGGCCGGTTGAGGGCTCGTCAAGGATAAGCAGCTCCACATCGGATACAAAGGCCGAAATCAGCGCCACCTTCTGGCGGTTGCCCTTGGAGTAGGTCTTGCATTTCTTGGTGGGATCCAAGTCGAACCGCTCAATAAACGCTGCCCGGCGCTCCTTGGAATAGCTGCCCCGCAGCCGACCGAGAAAGTCGATGATCTCGCCGCCGGTCATGTTGTCCCAGAGCTGTACATCGCTGGGGACATAGGCCAGACGCCGGTGCAGTTCCACATTGTCCCGCCAGGGGTCGCCGCCCAGCAGCTTGACCTCCCCCGCGTTCTTTTTCAGCAGGCCCAGCAAAACACGGATGGTGGTGGACTTGCCCGCGCCGTTGGGGCCGATAAAGCCGTAAATGCTGCCCTCGGGCACCTTCAAGTTGACTCCATTCAAGGCGACGGTTTTTCCAAAATGCTTAGTTAAGCCGTGAATTTCAATAGCAGGCAATGTCTTTCCTCCTCACTGTTTGTAAAAGCACTTGCGCAATACATCCAGATACTGGTCAAAGTCGAAGCTCAGGGCCTCCATGTCGATGTCCTCCGCCCTTTGATCTCCAGTCAATTTAAGGGAACGGTTTCCGTAGTTTTCCAATGCCCAGATGGTTAGGTCCCGGATTTTGTCGGCGGGCACATCCTGTCGGAACAAAGAGGTATCCAAATTGCCCAGCAGACACTGATAGCCGTAGTCCGTCATCTTTTCCAACTGCTCCTTCAGCTCGGCGGCGATTTCGGAGGACTTTTCCACGGTCAGGCGCTTGATGAACTCAAACATCGGGGGGTATCGCTGGTAGACAGCCCCCTTGAGCATGGCGGCCCGGCGGTACCGGGCAAGCAAATCGCCACCGCAGTGGCCGATCTGCTCATAGAATTCCCGGCTCACCACCCCAAACACATACTCGCAGAGGAAGAGGAACAAAGCCTTCTTGCTGGCGAAGTAGTGGAACAGCGCCCCCTTGGAGATACCCGCCGCCTTTACCATTTCGTTGGTGGAAGCCAGATCATAGCCCTTTTTGGCAAATTCCATCAGGGCCGAATTGATGATAATATCCCGCTTTTCTTCTTTTAGACCGATGAAGTTTTCGTACATCATTACCACCTCCTTATGTACATTGACCACTTTGGTCGGTAATTGCAGCATAGCACAACCGACCAAAGTGGTCAATAATGAAATTACGAAGGCACATGCCCATTGAAGAGACAAACGCTACAGGATACGGACATGATTTTTGTAACCGAGCCATCGCAGGTTGACCCTTTTCGTTATTTACCAGCAAGATACGGTTATTGAAGCCCTGGCTGCCATAGGCATTAGCACCACCGCGGAGGAACTGGCTACGTTAGGTCAGGATATATACGAGATCAAAAACCAGACCAGGCAACTTCTAGGCTATCAGTTGGACAAGCTTGAATTCCCGGAGCGCTTTTTTGAGACACCTAGTTTAACGGGTGCTTTGGCAAGGGAAAAAATGTATAATTTTTTGGAGATTTATAAAAAACAAACAGGCCGGTAGTTTGGCTGAGGATTAACCGTCAGCTTTTGGGTGTAATGAGCCTGGGCTTTTTGTGCATATTATGCTTAGGGGTATTTGATGGATTAATGGCATGAATTTTGTAAAACGACTTTCGGGAACACTTGTTCTATGATAAAATAATACGAAAGAGCTTACATGTTAATATCGGAGCTGGTAATAAAAGAAAATCTTCTGTCATCCTGAGCTAGCGAAGGATGACAGGCGGCTATGCCTTAACGGGGTGGTAAGATTGGAATTATTGGAAAAACTAAGGATTTTATCCGATGCGGCAAAATATGATGTATCCTGTTCGTCCAGCGGCAGCAAGCGCAAAAATATTGCTGGCGGCCTGGGCAACGCAGACCAGAGTGGCATTTGTCATAGTTGGTCTGACGATGGCAGATGTATTTCCCTTTTAAAAATACTTCTTACCAACTACTGTATCTTTGATTGTGCCTACTGTGTAAATAGGGTTAGTAACGACCTGCCCAGGGCTGCCTTTACCCCGGAGGAAGTGGTTGATTTGACCATCAATTTTTACCGGAGGAATTACATCGAAGGCTTATTCCTTAGTTCCGCCATCTGTAACAACCCGAATCATACCATGGAACTGTTATTGCAAACGGTACGAAAACTAAGGTTAGAGGAACGTTTTAATGGCTATATCCACCTAAAGGCTATTCCTGGGGCGGATTGGCGATTAATAGCCGAGGCTGGCACCCTGGTTGATCGAATGAGTGTAAATATCGAACTGCCTTCCAATGAAGGGTTAAAACTACTGGCACCGCAAAAAAGAAAGGAAACCATTCTTAAACCAATGGGCCTTATCGGTTCCCATATTTTTGAAAGTAGAGAAGAAAGGAAAATCTCCAGAAAAGCTCCTTCCTTCGTGCCAGCCGGGCAAAGCACCCAATTAATTATCGGTGCCACACCGGACACCGATCTTAAGATTATTAATCTATCGGAAAATTTATATAAAAATTTCGATCTTAAAAGAGTGTATTATTCAGCCTACGTACCAGTATCCAATAAACCAGTACTACCACAAATCGCTAGCCCACCACTTAAGCGTGAAAATCGGTTATACCAGGCCGACTGGTTGCTTCGTTTTTATGGTTTCAAGGCCCAAGAACTTCTTTCCGAAGATCAACCGAATTTTCAGCTTGACCTTGATCCTAAATCCGATTGGGCCTTACGAAATCTTCATATATTTCCGGTGGAAATAAACAAGGCGGACTATCCTTTAATCCTCCGGGTACCAGGCATAGGGGTGAAAAATGCAAGGAAAATAATAACGGCCCGAAGATTTCACTCTCTGGGCTTTGAAGATTTACATAAGATGGGCATTGTCTTAAAACGAGCGCGCTATTTTATCACCTGTAAAGGCAAATATTATGGTGAAGTACCTTTTAGGGCAGAGGCAATCAAAAGCCGCCTATTGCCCCACTCCAAAAAAGAAACCTACACCCAATTGGCCCTGTTTACCGAGCAAAGCTTGGGTTACCAGTTGGAAGATGCCCAGGCTTGTATTACAGGGGAGATTTAACATGATTTATTTTATTTATGATGGAAGCTTTGAGGGGTTATTAACGGCTGTTTACGAGGCTTATTACCGAAGTGAGAGGCCGGATTATATTGTTTACCAAGATGAATTTCAGCAGGATTTATTTAGTCAGGCCATAACCATTCATACGGATCAAGAGAAAAGTGCCAAAGTCTATCGGGCCATAGAGGATAAGATATCCTTTTATACCCTGCAGCAGATATTTTATGTTTATTTATCAGAATTACAAGGTAGTGGAACACTAATTTATCAATATCTCAGATTGGGATTCCAGTTCGGACCCAAAATAAATTCTAATTTGACTGAGGATACAGTGAGAAAGGTATATGAACGAAGTCAAAGGGTTAGTAAAGAAAGGCACCGTATGCTAGGGCTAATTCGTTTTCAAAAATTAGCCAACGATTGTTTTTATGCAACGATGGAACCGGACCATAATATAGTTGGGCTAGTGTCACCCCACTTTGCCAATAGATTGTCAGACCAAAATTGGATTATCCATGACTTAAAAAGGAAAATCGCCGCTGTATACAACAAAAAGGAATGGCTATTAACAAACCTGGACATCCCACAAGGGCTTACCTTGGCTGCAAATGAAGCCTACTACCAGGAATTATGGAAAAAATATTTTTCCAGCACAGCAATTCAAAATCGGATTAACCCCAAGTTGCAAAAACAGTTTATGCCCATCCGATACTGGAAGCATCTGATAGAGAAAAAATCAAGCAAATAGAAAACCGCACCCTTTTGGTGCGGCTTAAATTTATATCTAATCCTCCCGATCGATATGGAAATGATTGTGATGAATCTTGAGCCGATGTTTTATACCACATTCAGGACAGGATAATGCTTCACCGTCTTTAAAGCGCATTTCACCGATGTGCTTACCGCAACAGATAATTTCGATGCCAATCAGGGATCCATCGTACTTTTGGTTGACCCGATAACCATAATTAGGTTTTAGAGTTTCCATTTTAATCATCCCCCTTGTGGTTACTTTATTATTTCTTCTCCATGAAGTCCAAAATTCCTGCCGATGTTGATGTTGAATTGAGTTTTGGTAATAAAATAGAAAATTATACATACTTTTGTCAAAAACATGAAACTTTTGGTAATTTCTTTAATATTTGTTTATATATAAACATGTTTAACGTTAATATATAGCTATATTTTAGTTAGATAATTATAATTAATCCCTATGCCATAAAACTACACAAAATTACATGATTTGATTTTCAGATCCATTGTAAATAATATTTAGAGTAATATTCTTAAATTTCCAGGAACATAGCTCTTGATTTATTTCTGCAAAGTAGTATAATCTATAATTGTCGCAGGAATGCGGCATATTCAAAGTACAGTGAGTAGTCGCTGTTGCGTTTTAGACGCAGCAGAGGAAAGTCGAGACACGCACACAGGCTGAAAGAGCCAATAGGCAGCGGCTTGTGTAAGATGGTGCCCGGCGCAAGCCGGGGCAGGGCGACCTGACGACGGTGAAAATAACTCCCTGAGTTATTAGTAACCCTAAAGTGCCACAGAAACGATGTCACCGGGCGACCGGTGAATGCAAGGGTAAACTCCACCAGCGTGCAACCCAAATAGGCAGGGACAATTGTCACCTGCGGGTAGGGGCACCTCGCATAGCGAGGAAGGGGATTATTCCCCTTAGATAGATGACTACTAAAACAGAATCTCGCTTACGGCTGTATCTTTGGATATTATTTTTTTAAAATGGACTTGCACAGTTTGTCAAACTATGCTAAAATAACTTTTGTCGGAAGAGCTGGGGGCGTGGCGCAGCTGGGAGCGCGCTTGAATGGCATTCAAGAGGTCAGGGGTTCGATCCCCCTCGTCTCCACCAAAAAAGAATTGAAAAACCCTTGGAATTGTTGAGATTCCAAGGGTTTTTTGTTTTTTAGAGAAGTGCCCCAAAGTGCCCCGAAATGCCCAAAAATTTGATTAGTAAGTTTACTAAACCAAAAGGAAGCAGAAAGAGCTACCGGCTAATGAACATTTGACTTAAAAAGTGAAACAATTAAGCCCAGGAACCCAGTGCTCTTACTTATCGTCTATCTAAATAAAGATAGGTAATTGCACATCTTCTAGGAGGGGTTTAGTTGAGGGAAAAATATATTGGTCTTTTCACGGCGTTTCTTTTAATTAGTATGCTTGTCTCTCCAATCACAGTTTTTGCGTCAAATAACAATTTAAGACTAGGGCAACCAAACCAACATGTAGATGATATTGTTTTTAAAGAAACAATAAAGGGAGCCCTTAAAAGTAGCAGCGAAATGAACTTTGTTTTACCGAAAGGAGTTACTTTTACATCTTTGCCGATAGTTGAAGTTTCTAACGGTAACCTAGAACTTGATACGATTAGGGACGAATTTAAGTTGGATGGAAGAGAATACATTAAAGTTAAAATTAAGAGCGAAAGTAGTATTCCAAGTACAATAAAAATAAGAGATATTAGGCTTACTGTAGACCGAACTGTTCCAGATGGACCCCTGTATTTAGAACTCACTGGCACATCAATTAGTGAAACAGGTTCTGTTTTCCCAGGGGAAGATGCAATGCAAATACAACTTGGTGAAGTAGTTGAAGCATCAACGGATATGCATGTGGCTTTTAAAATTGGATCTCAGGTTTATTATCAAGGTAGCAATGCGAAGGTAATGGATGCTGTCCCATATTTAAAGGAAAGTCGTACTTTTGTTCCACTTCGATTTTTAGTTAATACTATAGGAATCACAGACAAAGACATTGCTTTTGATAATGGTAAAGTTACAATTAATAGGGGTTCTAATTTAATTGAGTTATCGGTAGGTAAAAATGAAGTTATTGTTAATGGAGAAAGCTATACTACAGATGTTGCGCCAGAGGTTCGGGATGGGCGAATTATGTTACCAACGCGTGCTGTTGCAGAAATTTTGGGAGCTAAAGTAGACTTTGTGGAAGACCAGATTATTATAACGATTACAAATTAGTTTAAACTTATAACGCCTTCGGGGCGTTATTTTTATGCCCTGATACCAGTTGGTGCCAGGGCAATTGTTGCCGGGAGGTGGGGGGAGAACGTGACCCAGGAAGAAATCACAAAGGTGTTAATTAAGATTGTGCAAGAGGATGTCCGTGAAATCAAGCAAGATAACAAAGATATCAAAGCCAGTATATCTGACAGCCTCCGGCGGGTACACGAGAGGACTGGATGAGCGAATCAAACAAGACCCGGTATACCGCAAATGCCCTTGTCAGGTCTTTGGCTGAAGCACTGGGGAAAGAAGTTGATTGAGACAGGCCTACCTTGACCGCCACAGTTAAATAATTGACTAGCTCCGAGGAAACCCGGGGCTTTTTTATTTTTCTGTAACATCTCTGTAATATCCTGGTGTTAGAATTTACTCAAACTAAAAAAATGGGGTGTGTTTATGAAAATAACCGTTAACGGCAATGTTGATCAAAAAGAAATTGACAGTATAGTCGCAGAAGAAAAGGAACGCCTTGCAGCAATGGGCAAGGAGGTAGGCACTATTGAAATATCAGTGGTAAGTTCTGGGGAGTTAGAAGTTAAGACCTGGGCAAAATCTAATGTTCGCCGGGTCAGGCGTATCACGGGGTATTTGAGCACGGCTGACAGGTTCAACGATGCAAAGCAGGAAGAGTTAAGGGATAGGGTAGTACATAGTTAGTTGGAGCCCCTGCTGAGAGGTGGGTTACATCACACCACCCGGTGGGTTTTCTGTTTTCCCAAAAGGAATAACCCCTAGTTAGGGGGAACTAGGGGTTATTCCCAAGGAGAGAAACTAATGTGTTAGTGAGGCATTCACCCAATGGTATAATATGGTTAATGGGCCAAAATGTTACTATAAAACAGAATTTATATATTACCCACCGCACGCATGTTTTTCATACTCAAACCAAACGAGTGTGCGGTGTTGATTGTTATGTATAAATTGTATCGACAGTCTGTAGAAATCCACCCTGGTCCAGACGGCCAGTCCCTTAGTTTTCAGTGGAAAGGCTACTAGAAGTATTTAGGACCATTTAAGTAAAATGATCATATTATGAACGAAAGATTATAAAGGTGTTGATGCCCATGGCCTCTTATATCCGAGTGCTACACGCTTCCCCAGATTCGCCAGCCGTTGATGTCTATGCGAATGAACGGACATTAGCAAAAACATTAACCTATAGAAATTTTACCGAATACATTCCTTTACAAGAAGGTAACTATAACATTAAAGTAAGTCTTTCAGGGTCGCAAGGGGAAGCTATTGTGCAAGATAACATGAGAGTTTACCCTAATTCTATCTATACCGTGGCAGTGATAGGGATGCAAAGGAAAATCTGCATTATGCCCATATCCGACCTAATAGCCAGTGTGGGCTTAAATATTAATCTCAAGTTGGTTCACCTTTCCCCGGATACGGCTAATCTAGACATTGGACTTCAAAATGGAACTAATTTATTTAAAGACGTACCCTATTGCGAAACAACTAATTATATTACTCTTCCATCCGGCACCTATACCTTTCAGGTAAAGGTTACAGATACAGATAACGTGGTACTGACAGTCCCTAATCAGAAACTAACTTCTCCTAAAGTCTATACCGGATATATTGTGGGACTTAGTAACAGCAATCCTCCCTTACAGATGCTCACCCCACTTGATGGAAGTTCATACTTGAACACGAATGATAGCCCGTCAGGGAAGTTAATAATAGATTCAAAGAAAGCAGATGTTAACGGTGATCAAGTTGTTGATACAGTTTTTTTATCTGGAGATAAGCCTGACCCTACAAGTCCTTTTACGGAAAACTTATCAGTATGTGTGGAAGATGGAAAAAACAATAAAATTATCTGTACGGTACCCCCCTCAAATGCCGGTTATAATGCCAATCTTTTTTTGGGAGATTTCAATGACGATAATGTTGCGGATATTCTTATTCGCATAGAATCAGGTGGTAGTGGAGGTTATTTATTTGCGTATGTTTATACCGTTCTTAACAACAGACTAGTAAATATCTTTGATTATGAAGATTTTAATGCAAATAGTCAGTATCAGGTAAATTTTATGGATAATTACTTAGTTGAAGTTACTCAAATAAACAACCAGAATACCTTTTCGATCGATCTAAGTAACCGTAAGGAGGAGTTTTCCGATATATATGATGAAAACGGAAAATTAATTCAGCCTTTACAGGGTAGTGTGTTGCCATTAGGTGGGCTTATACCCCAAGATACCGATAACGATGGTAATTTTGAACTAATTGCGATCCAACGCATTATCGGAAGGTTTAATGCGGAAACCCTTGGCTATGTGAAAACAACCTTGGATTGGGATGGAACAGGTTTTACTACAATAAAAACAGAGATTGTTACCTCGATAGATCAATTCTAATATAGCTATGGACTAATGACGAGGTTCATAGTTTTTGCTTATCTACAAGATCGGACACTTGATAAAACCGAATCAAAAAGCTACAAAAGACCTGAACAGTGAAGAAATGTGTAGGTCTTTTGTATTTACTCCTATATCCTTAATATTTCCAAAACCTCATTTATTCCCCTTGGCTAGCTTAAGGAATTCCACCGGCTTCATAAAAGAAACACTTCCTATGAACGCAAAGAGTGGTTTCGTGTGGGTGATATGAAAACAACTGTTCCCTCAAAGGTCCAAATAAAAGGCCGATTGTTCCAAGAAACGTAATACACAAAAGTGAATTATGCATGTCCCTTTTGATAACGAAAGAAACTTTTTCCTCTTAATGCTTTTAGTTAATTGACAAAGGAAAGTTTCTCGGATATTATGTTATACGATATATCGTATAACATAATATCAAGGAGAGGGATAATGTGTCCTATTCAGGAGGCCCGATGACGGAAGCAATGTATTATATCCTCTTGGCTTTAATGAATCCGAATCATGGTTATCAGTTAATGGCTGCAATTGAACAAGTATCAAATGGGCGCATAAAAATGGGTCCAGGAACGTTGTATGGCGTTCTTACAAGACTGCAAAAGGATAATCTCATTGAAATATTAAGTGACGATGGCAGAAGGAAGACCTACGCTATTACGGAAGAAGGCAGGGTTGCCCTCAAAACGGAATATGAAAGGTTAAAAGAGATGATTCAGGATGGAAGAATAATAGAAGGGTGATTATAGATGGGCAAGATAGTAAAAAGACTAATGCTTGACGATATCTATGCTATTGGTCGAAATGAAAGCTGGTTTTCTGCTATGGCAAGTGAAGGTCTGCATTTAAAAAAATCGGGGCGTCTATTTGTTTACTTCGAAAAAGGGGAACCAAAGAAAACCAAATATAGAATGGATTATCTTAAAGAAGCACCTTCGCAGGAACAACTTGATGTTTATCATGATTGCGGTTGGAATTTTATCACAAATAGTGGTTATTTCTATATTTTTTCTGCTGACGAGAAATCATGCACCACGGAGCTACATACTGACCCAATTGAGCAAGGGTTTTCCCTGTCAGAGCTAAATAAGCGGCTTAGGAATAATTTAATCATTATATCGATTGCCATGTTACTGTTCTTGGGCATGATGATAAGCATCTATTATTTCAACGATGAGCCCTTTTTATTAATGATTAAAGGCCAGTTTGTCCAGCAAATGCTCCTTGTGATTGTTGAGCTGTACGTTTTTTATTCGGTAATACGCAACTATATAACGATTCACAAGCTCAAACAATCTTTACTCCAGGGTGCGGAAATTAATCACAACGAGGATTATAGGAAAGCCAGATTGCTGGGGGGTATATTGGCAGGTATATATATGCCCCTGGCGTTATTTACAATTATCATACCCTTTGTTGAATTTGCTAAAAGCAAAGACTATACACTTCCGGAAGGCAACGCCAATCTGCCAATTATCCGGCTTGAAGAAATAGAGAAAAGCTCGAATCTTATGCGTGAAACAGGTTATAATGGCAATAATGTTGATTGGGCAAATCGGGTTAGCTACGATTGGAACCTGCTAGCGCCTGTTCAGTATGAAATAGATGAACATGGAGTCGTTCGTGGTGAAATGTGGGAAGATAAAAGCGGTGTATATTCGCCGAGTATAACCACCCGATACTATAAGTTAACCTTTGGCAGCATGGCAGAAAACCTTACGCTTGATCTTATTAATCGCTATGTTTGGCGTGATAACACTGAAGTTAAGGATATCAATCATCCGAAGTTTGATAAACTAGCGATTGCTCAGGATGATATTCACAAACAGATCTTTGCCTATTTGGATAATCAAGTAGTCTATGTTACCTATTACGGGAAAGAGCGAATAGAGGAAATTATACCGCTGCTTGCTCAAAAGATGATTGCTTATCAGGAACGAATGGCGGAGGTGCAATAGTAGAAAAATGCGAAACACAGCTTTATTTATATAGCGTGAGGGGTATTATGAAAAAGAAAAAAATAACTATTTCTGTCTCTATTATTCTGATAATCGTTTTAGCCTATATAGCAATTGGTAACCCGATGGTATTTTTTAATAATCAGAAACTAAAACGAGAAGTTACAGCAATTAAATCCGATAATGTGAAGTTGAATGAAATTGTACCTTTTGAGTGGGATACGGTATATACATTCGAACCATATACAAATAAAGAACAAATTAAAGATGTTATAGGTTTTAAGAGTTATTCTATTCAAGAAACTGTAAGTGAAGGAATGGTTCAATTACTTTTCGTCAAAGACAAAAAAGTGGTATGTAGTGTATGCGGCTACAGCAGTACTTTGGGCTATAGAATAGATTTTCTTGATAGAATCATGTACACAGACAATGCTGTTTTTTCAGTTGAAAGAGATTCTGATATAGTGAGGCTAACTTATAAAAAATGAGCATTATCTTAGGGGAATCGTATGTTACATCATTCTTTGTTACGTATCAGCAGAAAGGTGTGCAACAATAGGGGAGAAATTTTTATGGGAAGAATTATAATGGCCATTGTTTTAACTGTTATGGGTGGTGCTCTTGGAAGTTTTTTAGAACCACCCGCATTTGCAAATAGCATACCGCTTGCAATTATGGGAGGATTTATTTTAGCAGAGATTCAACGTAGAAATGATAAATAAATTGCGTATAATCCAATATGACATAAATATTTATAAACCATAGCGTAGGTTCGACATTGACATAAAAGCGCCAGCCGGTAACAATGCCTCGACTGGCGCTTTCGTGTTTCTTATGGCCCTAAATCCAAACTTAATGCCCTTGTTAACAAGGGTGAAGCTAGATATAGTGCTTTGAGATTATCTTCAAGCATCGTATGCTGCCAAGTGCCCTGCGCTAATTTCTTCTGGGCTTTTTCACTTTTACTAATCAGTGAAGCTATTGGTGCAAGCGCTTTTTCCAAGTCCTCTTTCGTATATTTGTCCGTTGCATCATGCTTTGCTAATTCCTTTTTTATCAATGACGAGGCGATATAAAGCGCTTTAATCCGGTTCTTTTGTAAGGTGTACTGGGAAGTACCTGGTGCAAATTTTTCTTGTGCTTTCTCACCTCGCTCAATCATTGAAGCGATAGCTTGAAGCGCTTCTTCCATATCTTTCTTCGTAAAATCACTCATAAACTCAACCTTCCATAATTATATGGGACAAGGGGATAGGTTGTTTGTTCCGGTTTTAAATTAATATGAGTTCAGGTGAAAATATACCAACGAGTTTTTCTCCACAGACACTTTTCCCTTATCAAGACTCTAAATTATAAATTCTTTATTAAAAACCATTGACAATTAGTATAAAAAATGGAAAAAATTGCACCTTTTAAAGGGGCAATACTTAATCTAAATCATAGCATAACCAAAATAAAAAGTATAGTATTTTTTTTGTTTCTTCTTATACTTAGATTGTAACTTAAAATAAAAATGCATAGGGGGTTGTTGCATCCTGTTTAATCAAAAAGAAACCTGCGAAAGAAAGCATTTAAATAATGTTCAAGAAAAGCTCAAAATGGCACTTGAGCGTATTGAACAAAAAATAACGAATTACTCCAATGAGATATTAGAAATCAAACGGTATATGTATGAAAATCTGGCCCAACTTGACCTTGCGGAAAAAGCAGCAAATCGAATTGCGGTTTCTGAGGGTGTTACTTTCGGAGAAGAAGCTGTCAAGGAAAGAGAAAGGCTTCAAAAATTAATCCAATCCCCCTATTTTGGAAGAATTGATTTTGCTGAAGCAGAAGAAGCAAAGGAGGAAGCATTCTATATCGGAGTACATGCATTTGTTGATCCCATGACGGCTCAACACATCATTTATGATTGGCGAGCGCCTATTTCGAGCATGTTTTATGATTTTGAATTAGGTCCGGCATTTTACGTAGCCCCTATCGGAAAAATTGACGGAGTACTAACCCTAAGGCGGCAATATAAAATCAAACAAACTCAAATGGAATATATGCTGGAAAGCTCTCTGAATATTGGCGACGAAATTTTGCAAAAGGAATTAAGCCAGAATGCCGACGATAAAATGAAAAACATTGTAGCAACCATTCAGAGGGAGCAAAACGCGATTATCAGAAATGAAGCAGCAAAAGTATTGATTATACAAGGAGCGGCCGGTTCTGGAAAAACATCTATTGCATTACACCGAGTCGCGTTTTTACTGTATCGATATAAAGAAACTTTGAAATCGAAGAACATTCTGATTATCTCTCCTAATAAAGTCTTTAGTAACTATATTTCTAGTGTCTTGCCGGAATTAGGAGAAGAAAATATATCAGAAATGGGCTTTGAAGATATTGCTTCAAGCATGATGGATAAGAAGTATCAATATCAAACATTTTTTGAGCAGGTGGAGAATTTGTTGGATAATGGGAGCTCGGATGCCATTGCCAGGATTGAGTTTAAATCAACGAATCATTTTGTTGAACAACTCCAAGCCTACTTGGAATATGCCGAAGACGAATATTTTGAGCCAATTAACCTTGATTTTGGTGTTCTTTCTATTTCTAAGGAAGACTTATTTTCGCGCTATCATGCTTATAAAAGACTACCTATTAAGCAGCGTTTTGATAAAATTGCCAATGATGTAATTGCAAAATATAAAAATTATATAGGGGGAAAGCTAGATGCTAAAATTGTCCGGCAAATAAGAAGCAGCATTTTGAAATTGTATAGATTCCCTAACGCGGTATCATTGTACCAAAATTTTTATCACCACATAAAACGCGAGGATTTATTCCAGTTCATCACTAAAAATACATTTGAGTTCTGTGATGTC
Source organism: Desulfotomaculum sp. 1211_IL3151 (assembly GCF_036763075.1). Taxonomy (NCBI): domain Bacteria; kingdom Bacillati; phylum Bacillota; class Clostridia; order Eubacteriales; family Desulfotomaculaceae; genus Desulfotomaculum; species Desulfotomaculum sp. 1211_IL3151. The sequence continues at coordinate 60,801 of NZ_JBAIYV010000011.1, forward strand.
TTTCCATTTATCTTAGTAAAAATGTATTTTGATGGAGTGGAGCAAGATTACAAAGGTATACAACACTTGCTGGTTGATGAAATGCAGGATTATACGCCCATTCAGTATGCCGTATTGGCAAAATTGTTTTCCTGTAAGATGACTATTTTAGGGGATGGGTATCAAAGCGTTAATCCTTACAGTTCCTCAACCGCGGAAAAAATACAACCATACTTTGCTGGCTGTAATTGCGTGGAATTATGCAAAAGTTACCGTTCAACCATTGAAATTACTCAGCTTACGAAAAAAATTATAGAAAATAAAAAGCTGATTCCTGTTGAGCGGCACGGTGATACACCAACGATAACGGTATGCCAGACCCAAAAGGAACAACTTGATAAAATACGATACTTGATTGAGCAATTCAAGCAATCCGAACATGCCTCACTGGGTATTATCTGCAAGTCACAAAAACGAGCGAGGCTGCTGTTTAAACAGGTTCGTGCTGTTTATGATGATGTTATTCTATTGGATTTTGGAAGCAATGAGTTTAAAGATGGTATCGTCATTACTTCTGTTCATATGTCTAAAGGGCTTGAATTTGATCAAGTAATTGTACCAGATATTTCAGAACACTTTTACAAAACACCATTGGATAGAAGCCTGTTATATATCGCTTGTACAAGGGCAATGCACAAATTGGATTTAACCTGTTGCGAAAGAAAAACCACTTTTTTATGTGAACCAGAAAAGATATTTGAATTGGCTGTTGATATGGCTAATATTTGAGGAAGGCTAGCTCAAATATTAGCTTTACCTGGCTCTTTCATCTTCTTCCTTAAAATCCAACCCGATTGATGTGCATCCACAATAGTCACTACGATGTCGAGACGGGTTTTTTATTTGATTCATTTGATCGAATATATAAAAATCCGCAGGTAATTACCGTCAATGGGATTGTCAATATAATCGCCGAACTGCCAATTAACGCCTGTAAAAGCTCGACAATGATTATCTCGCGGTTTAAAAGATGCAAGAGGGAATCAGAGTAGGTCAGCAACAGCATAATAGTTGTTAAGGAACTTCCAATATAAGCCAATACCAAGGTATTTGCCATGGTACCCATGATGTCACGCCCGATGCTCATGCCACTTTTAAACAGCTTTTGAAATGTAATGTTGGGAGCATGTTCGCATAATTCAAAAAGTGCAGATGAAATATCCATTGCGACATCCATGATTGCTCCCATGGCGCCAATGATAATTGCCGCAAAAATGATGGCGGTAAGTTCAATCGGTTTGTCTGGATTGAGCATAGTTAAATAAATGGAGTGCTCATCTACGAACCCCGTAAGATGAAGTATTCTGCTCATGATAGTAGTAGTAACGGCTGCAATAATTGTCCCGGATATACAACCAATCATAGTCGCGAGCGTTTTCTTACTCGCTCCGTTAATTAAAACAAGAGTCATCGTAATTGTATAAAGGCAGGTAATTACAGCGCTTATGTAAGTGTTATATCCATTCATGACAGATGGAACAAACACGAAAAAGACGAATAAGAATGTAAAAGTCAATGAAAGTAAGGTGTTAATACCTTTCCAACGCCCAATTAATAAAACCAACCCTGCAAATATCAGCCCCAGAATAACAATTTTATCAAACCGATAATAATCTACAAACTGCCAAGGTGTGACGTCGGTATTTGGATCATCCATCTTTAAAAGCATGATATTGTCTCCTGGTTCTACTTCCTTGATAAATTCACTTCCGGCAAACATACTGTCAATTAATTGTTGCACGGTAACCACCTGATCTTTATAAAGACCATTTTTAATTTTAGCGGTAAAAGTAATATTTGTGCTTGTATAGCTTTCAGTTTCGCCAACCGGTATTTCATCAATTGATCGATCAAGTACAGCGATTACCTTCCCCTTAACAGTTTCTTCAGCAGATACACTGAAAAGGGAAAAATCTTTTGTTGCAATGCGATTGCCGACAAATATGGCTAAAATGGACAAAGCAACAGCTATAAACCATATAACAAACTTTTTTTGATGGATTTTTTGTCTTGTTTTTTTATTCACAGAGAATAGACCCCCCATTTAGACCTAGTAGATAATTATGTAATTGCAAGTACTGGCGTAGGCATACCCGCGGCTCATAAAGACGCCAGAGCAAAGCGATGCAAATTCCAAGCGTAGGATAGGCTTAATTATATCAGTTAGTTACTTATTTGGCAGACAGTTTTACAGTATTTCATAGTAGATTGCCTTTAATTTTTATACAGGGAGTGCACTAGGGTCAATTTAGTATAAATAAACGTAACCCTCCACTGCCTCTGCGGGCGTAATTTTTGTGACACGAATTTGAGGATCGTTGTATTTCCGGCCATCATAATCATATTGCCCGATAAAGATAGTTCCTTCAACCATTACCCATGAATCTTTTTTTAATTCGGAAGCCTTGTCGTATTTACATAACAGCCCGGCAGGCGCTAAATCTGCGACACAGCAGGACATCATCAAGCGGGCAGGTACAAACTCATTCTCTTTCAGCGTTTCAGGATCTTTGAATACGAACCCCGTCATAACAACCGTGTACCCTTCGTATTTGTCCATACTTGTGTATATTTCGGAAAGCCACAGGCCGAAATCATCATTGGAAACCGTGATTTTCTTGTTTACGGCATCTAAGCCGGGCAAACGGGATAAATGGTCCCCATCCGGCAAATCGCTTTGCTTGCCGGGGATGGTAGTGTCTAGGGGGTCTGTGGGTACTGTATCTTCCAACAACGGGTCTTCGGTAGGGGTGCTGGTTGCACCCTCAGAGCCGGCGTTATCCGGCGGAGCCTGTTTTTTAGGTGCTCCATATTGACTGACTTGTCCGGAAAAAGTATTCCCGCCAAGGTAATTACCGGAAAGATCCGAGGTGCTCAAAGGGCTGTGGGGAAGCAAAAGCAGCAAAACAGGAATCGCCAGCACAAAGCAATGGCTGGATCGCACTTTATGCTGCGGGCGAAACAGCCTAAAAAGGCTCACACAAGCCCATATCAGCATGACGATTGCCGTAAAGCAAAGATACGGCTTCATTCTGGGCGTAACATAGGAAAGGTATTTCCCGCTGCTCGCCAAATATAGCATCAAAGCCCCAAAGGAGCAATAGCAAAGAAACTCCAGAAAAATCTGCGGATTAAACGCCCTCGCCCGCATTTTTATATCCCTCCTAAACCGGCAAACAAAAAGACCACGGCAAAGCATACGATAAATGCCGTAAACAATAGTTTAGCGATAAAACTCTTCGAAAATCCCGAACGGAGCATCAGCACATTTTTAATGTCCATCATCGGCCCAAACACAAGAAATCCCATGATCGCACCCATTGGAAACTGATTCGCAAAGCTGCGCGCAATAACGGCGTCGGACGAAGAGCATAGGGAAAGAACGAACGCCATTGCCATCATAATGATAATGGAGACCGCTAGCCCGGCGCCGCTTTGTGCGTCGGTGAATATGCCGGTTCCCAGCACTTGAAATAAAGAAGCAATAAAGGTTCCGATCATCAGATACTTCCCGACGCTGAAAAATTCCGCTTGCGAATGGCGGATAAACAGGCCAAGCTTTCCAGAGAAAGTGGTGATTGACTCGGCATCCTCATAACAGCCGCAGTTGCACATCAGCCGGTCAAAGGTGCCTCCGGATAGTACATTACCCTTTGGTGGCCAGATGGCAAAAATAAGCCCGATGATAATTGCGGCTATCATGCCAAAGCAAATGCGCTGGATCACAATGGTCAGGTTGCCGCTGAAGGCGTAATAGGTCGATAAAATCACCACGGGATTGATCACCGGCGTAGCCGCCATAAAGGTAATCGCTACGGGCAGGGGAATCCCTTTTCTCACCAAGCTCCTGAAAATCGGGATGGAAGCACAATCGCAGACCGGAAGGCAAAAACCGCCCAGAATCGCGGCCAGCATGCCTGCGCCCAGTGATTTGGGAAATCTGCGTTCGATAAAGCCCTGTGGAATAAAAACCTGAATCACCGACGACAGCAATACGCCGATCAGCAGGAAGGGAACGGCCTGCAGGATAATCCCTAAAAATACGTTGATAATCGTATTGAACGGAATTTGGAACGCCTCAAAAACGGGCCGTGCGGCAAAATGCAGGATGACGAGCATGGCAACCGTAAGAAAGAAGAAGTTGACCGGATGCTCCTGTCTGCCGAAAAGCTGTTTATATAAGTCTTTATAAGCCCTTATTTCATATATATTAATGCCTGAATTTATGCCGTTCAGCAGGCGGTGAATTCGTTTATAAACAGTTGCCGAATGTACATTGCGAACCACGGCAAAATCACTGTTTGCAATCTGCTCGGGCAGAGCGCCTCCCGTCCTGCCCAGCAGATTTTCTATGCTTGCCGCGTCCGCAATATGGATGACTTTTTGAATTTTACACAAGCTGCGAAGTGAGTCTTGTAAAAGCAAAGCCTGCAACCTGGAAAATGGGACGACACCGTTCCACTCGATCCAGATTTCTTCAGGGTTGTAGGTTTGCAGGACATACAGAATTTGACTGACTACTTGCAGGGGCTGCTGCTCCAAAGCCTTTTTGGGGAAAGAAATATGGTGGCAGTTATGATACTGGCTCTGGAATTCTTCTTCGCCGCTCTCAAACTGTATAACAAGTATCCTGATATCCTGCCAGTCGCGCCTGTTCAGCAGGGTATTCAGAAACGTCGTTTTCCCGGCGTCAAGGAACCCGGTCACAACATAAACGGGTATCGCCATCCTAGCACTCCCCGCTAAAGAGGATGCATAACTCCTGTCTGTTTAGATTCCGGCCGATGATGCAAAGCATGTTGCCTTTGGTGGCGCATTTTGTCACTTTTATATCTCCGGGGAGATATTGCAGATTCATATATTCGCTGGGCCCGCGAACAATACCTTTTGCGCGAAGAATCGTTCCGGTCGCGCTTCTCTCCATATTGGATAGCCGCTCCTGCAAATCCTCAATGCTGAATAGCCGATTTGTCCGAATGGTAACTGTATCAAAAACATCTGCCGCAGCATGATGATGGCCGCAAGAACAATTGTGGTCATCATCATGGCTATGTTCGTGCTCTGCGTAACTGTGCGCACCATGGCAGCCGCAGTTGCAGTCATGTGTGTGCACGTGCTGCTCTATACGGACGCGATTATTACGGTGTGGGTGGAGTATTTCATCCACATTGATCTGGCCCCAAGGCTTCGAAAAGATGACCGCATGCGGATTTAAGCCTCTGATTATTTCACAAGCAGCGTTTACCTGAGCAGGGAACTCCTCGGCACGGCTAAGTAAGACGGCATCGGCGTTTTGAATCTGATCCTCAAAAAATTCACCGAAGTTGTCAAGATACATTTTACAGCGTTTTACATCCACGATTGTTATTTTGGCCTTTACTTTAGCAAGCGGCAGGATGCGCGGGTCCGAACAGGCCTTCATAATATCCGATAGTTTGCCAACACCGGAAGGTTCAATGACGATTTTGTCGGGGTGAAAGAGATCCAAAAGTTCTCTAAGGGCTTTGATAAAATCACCCGAAAGGCTGCAACAGATACAGCCGGAATTCATTTCTTTCACTTCAATACCGCCCGATTTCAACAAGGCGGCATCAACGCTGATATCACCAAAATCATTTTCAATGAGAGCAACCTTCTCATGCCGAAAGGACTCTTTGAGCAGTTTTTGAATCAGCGTGGTTTTTCCCGCTCCAAGGAAGCCGGATATTACGAATATTTCTGTTGACATGCAACTCCTCCTAAAAAAATACTAACTCAGGCTGATAACGATCAGGTGGTCTTACAATCACTGCAGAGCCCTAATACCTCCAGATTATGTCCCATGACCTGAAAATCCTCATCCTCAAGTTTTGGAATAAACCTCTCCATTGGGCAATTGTCCATTGCGATGATCTTGCGGCAGTTCAAGCAGACAGCATAATGCTTATGCTGGAAACGGTTTAATTCATACACCGCCATTTCATGATTCATCACATTGGTTTTAATCACCACGTCCTTTTTTACGAAAAGCTCCAGTATCCGATAGACGGTAGACATCCAAGCCGCGTCTCCGCTTTTCTCCATTCTTGAGCATATATCGGCGGCACTTAAGGGCTTGTCGGTATTTTCAAGTACCGAGAGCACACTTTCGCGTTGCCTCGTTCTCTTTATCCCCGCTGGCCAGATGTTCTGTCCCTCTTTCAATGTATTCACCTCGTTCGATTTTTTGTCAGGACTGTGCAGTTCCCTTATGGTTCTATGTAAATTTACTGAAATATGCCGACCGAGCTCTCTCAATTGCTAATGCCCGATATGCAAATGCGTTTCATTTGCATTTATATTTATTGTATCGTGCAAATTCCGTAAAGTAAAGTTTTTTGGATATAAGCCGAATGTAGCATAATATGGCCGTCGTTCGCGACGGGTAAAGCGAATGGTGAATTGCAGCTTTTTTGCGACTTCAAAGAGCTGTTCGGTGCCGGACGTGTTGAGACTATCGGTGATCTTGACAAGGCAATACTCGGAATGGGTCAGGTAGCTTTAAAGCATAATGCAAACTCACCAGTCAAATGACAAAAGCCTCTAGGCACATGTTTGTGCCTGGAGGCTTTGTCATTTGAATAGAGTTATTTTGTTATTTGAAAGCTAGTTTCGATCACTTCCCCTGTAGAATTACATCCACAATGCATTTACTCAGGCGCTCTATAGCTGTTTCAACCTTTTCTGGCTCCAGTCCGGAATAGTTAATGATAATCATATGGGTCTCACAAGCTTGTTCGTCATGATAATAATTAGAGACACAGGAAATACGAATCCCGGCACTTTTGGCGGCACTTATCAATTTTGCATCTGCCACATCTGTGTTAACTTTCATGAGAAAGTGAAGTCCAGAGTCCTCTTCTAGAATCGTCACATAGGGGTTTAAGCTGCTTTCCCGGATGGCCATTAGGATGGTATCCCGTTGCTTTCGATAATAGGTTCGCATGCGGTTAATATGTTTTTCAAAATAGCCCTCCGCGATAAAGCGTGCCAGCGTGAACTGCTCAAAGCTGGATACGGTACAGGAGTAGAAGCCTAACTTTTGATAAAATCGACCCACAAGATGCTTGGGAAGAACCATATAGCTGATGCGAAAGGTTGGTGCCAGGCTTTTGGCAAATGTGTTAATGTAGATTACCTTTTCCATTACGTCGATACTTAGCAGAGTAGGAATCGGTTTGCCGAACAGACGGAACTCACAGTCATAGTCGTCCTCAATAATATAGCGCTCACTCTGTTTGGCGGCCCAGCTTAAAAGCTCATACCGTCGGCTGACTGGCATGACAATACCAGTGGGAAAATGATGGGAAGGGGTAATGTGGAGAATGTCAGCTTCGCTGCTTTTCAAAAAATCTGCCATTACGCCGGAGTCATCCATAGGAATATGACAGCACTTAACATCGTTGCTCTCATATATTTTAGTGAGCCTGGTATAGCCTGGGTTTTCCACAGCATATAAGTGGTTTCTGCCCAGCAGTTGGATAATGACACTGTATAGGTATTGCGTTCCGGCCCCTACTATAATCTGTTCAGGGTCCACCGACATGCCGCGGAACTGGTAGAGGTGCTCAGCGATGGCCTGCCTCAGTTTCAAAACGCCGCCCACCGAAGTGTCTGACAGCAGAGACAGCTCATTTTCGGTTGCGGTCACCTCCCTCAGCAGTCTGGTCCAAACAGAGAAGGGAAAGGTATCCGGGGCTACGGAATTCCTAACAAAGTCAGCATAATAGGCTGGCTCATTTTTTGGCCTTTGGTCTGCCAGTGGTTTTTCTTTGGCGGGATGTATCGTTTGTTTTTTAAGATTGGAGACAAAATATCCCCTTTTGGGGAGCGAATAAATATAGCCCTCTGCCGCAAGCTGAGCATAGGCATTTTCGATCGTAATGATACTTACCCCTAAGTTTTTGGCAAAGACACGTTTGGAGGGGAGTTTTTCATCAGGCTTTAACTTCTTTTGCAAGATATCCATTTTAATACATTTATAAATATATTCATACATACTTTCTGACCCTATATTTTCGAAGGAATATGTTAACATAATTATAACCTCTTCGCTAAACTGACTATGGCCGATTTTTTCAGATTGGACATTTTAATATAGCCAGTTAAGAGTATACTCAATATTATTAAATATGTAAAGCGAGGGGTTTTATACAGTGAATAGCAAAAGATATGAATTAAATAAGGAACTTGCCCAGATGCTGAAGGGAGGCGTGATTATGGATGTAACCACGCCGGAACAAGCGAAGATTGCGGAGGCTGCCGGGGCCTGTGCAGTCATGGCCTTGGAACGAATTCCCGCAGACATTCGAGCCGCCGGTGGCGTTTCCCGTATGAGTGATCCCAAAATGATTAAAGGCATCCAGGAAGCGGTTACCATTCCGGTAATGGCAAAGTGCCGCATTGGTCATTTTGTAGAGGCTCAAATCCTGGAGGCAATTGAGATAGATTATATTGACGAGAGTGAAGTACTTTCACCAACGGACGATGTTTATCATATCGACAAGACCAGATTCCGGGTGCCCTTTGTCTGTGGTGCAAAGGACCTGGGAGAAGCCCTGCGTAGAATTAATGAAGGTGCTGCCATGATTCGCACCAAGGGGGAACCGGGTACGGGTGATGTGGTTCAGGCGGTGCGGCATATGAGAATGATCAATAGGCAGATCAGCCGCATCGTGGGCCTGCGAAAAGATGAGCTTTTCCAAGAGGCTAAAGAGCTGCAGGCACCCTATGATCTGGTTCTCTATGTTCATGAGCATAAGCGCCTGCCGGTAGTCAATTTCGCCGCTGGCGGCATTGCTACACCTGCGGATGCTGCCCTTATGATGCAACTGGGTGCGGAAGGTGTTTTTGTGGGCTCCGGTATCTTTAAGTCAGGCAATCCTGCCAAAAGAGCCCAAGCTATCGTGAAGGCGGTTACCAATTACCAGGATCCAAAGGTAATAGCAGAACTGTCAGAGGATCTAGGCGAAGCGATGGTGGGTATCAACGAACAGGAAATCGAATTGCTCATGGCGGAGCGAGGCAAGTAATATGAAGGTAGGAGTACTGGCGGTGCAAGGAGCCTTTGCCGAGCATGAGGAGATTCTCTCGCAGCTGGGAGTGGCTTATATTGAGCTTCGGAATGGAGAAGACGCTCGCCAAGATTTTGATGGGTTGATTCTGCCGGGTGGTGAGAGTACCACCCAAGGCAAACTGCTCCGGGAACTGGACATGTTTGAACCGCTGCGGGAAAAATTATCAAAAGGTTTGCCTGTTTTGGCAACCTGTGCAGGCCTTATTTTGCTGGCTGAACAGATTTCCAACGATTCTGCCCGGTATTTTGGCACTTTGCCGGTAACGGTCAAGCGCAATGCATACGGCAGACAACTGGGCAGTTTTTACACAGAGGAACAATTCGGCGATTTAGGTAAGGTTCCTATGACTTTTATCCGCGCACCCTATGTTGAAGCCGTGGGTGAGGGTGTAGAGATTCTTGCCAGGGTAGATCAGAATGTTGTAGGCGTTCGATTTAACAATCAAATTGGGCTTTCCTTTCACCCTGAACTGAATGGAAACAGGAAAATTCATCAAATGTTTCTCGATAGCATTAACCCCACTTAAGCAGCGACTATTAATGTAATAGGTGTCTTTGTGACCACCCCTACCCGGATAAGTATTGCCAGGTTTTCTAGCTTGTTAGCTCGTTGCTACGAAGCATTATATTGCTGATTCTTGCAACATGCTTAAACTAGTTATATAATAATGGCAATATTCCGATTAAAGGGTGTTGGGTATGGAGTACATGACTGTTAAGGAAGCTGGGGTAAAATGGGGGCTTGGGAGCAGGATTGTGACGTTGTACTGCGCCGAGGGCAGAATAGAAGGTGCAATAAAAAAGGGCAATATGTGGCTTGTTCCCCAGCATGCCGCAAAGCCGGCTGACAGAAGACGAAAAAAAGCCCCAATGCAAAAAGAAAAGGAAGCAGCGATAGCCAGAGAAATATATGATATATATGAACAAAGGCAACATAATAACCAGTGGCCCTTTCAGTCCTTGTATGAAAACAAAGAGCTGTTTGTGGAGATCGTGAAGCATTTACCCTACCCAATGCACATCTGTGAGCCAGACGGAACTTTGCTCCTGGCTAATGAAGCATTTATAAAGTTTGCTAAAATAACCAACCCAGAAAAACTTTATAAAAAGCATAATATACTGCTCAATCCCAACCTTGAAAGATGGGGAATATTAGAATTTATGTTGCAGGCCTATCAGGGAGAAGTGGTTCACGCATATGATATTAAAGTACCGCAGCAAGAAATTTTTCAGCGATTAAATGGAGAAAAGGAAATCGTTTGTGGAAGCATGTATCAAAATTTAACTTCCTTCCCTATCTGCAATGAAAATAACCAAATAGTATACATAGTGACTGTTTTTACTACATCCCGACATTATCATGGCAGAGAAGAGGTTATGAAAGGCAAAGAATATATAGATAACCATTGGAAGGAAGAATTTGACGCAGATCAATTGGCTGGTATTGTTTATATGAGCAGGTATCATTATACCCGTTTGTTTAAAAAGCATACGGGTATGACACCCTACAACTACTATCAGGACGTAAAAATTGGTAAGTTCAAGGAAAAACTGTGTGACAACAATCTGTCCGTGGCCCAAGTCTTTGCCGAATGTGGTGAGGATTACAATGGTAATTTCGCAAAAATATTTAAACAAAAAGTAGGTATGACCCCTTTCCAATATCGAAAGATGATTACTCAAAAATAAGAAATTCATAAAAAATGCTCCCCAAAAGCGTAATGGTTTGGGGGGCTTTTTATTTGCCCAAACAGCAAAAATCACCGAAAATTGAGCACTGATTTAATATCCCGTTTTCCATAATTTACATATAATGGGGAAAGCGGAGAGTACTGGAGGGGAGTGTGCTTTAGGTTATGGAAAAACCGTTAGGAGAAGGGGGACAGGTTGAGACCACTGAAAAAACAGGATTTTTCAGTGGTCTCGACCTGTCCCTCTGTCCCTACTTCCACTCTAGTTTGGCAAAAATTCTATTGGACAACAGCAGCAGAATCCCTATTATCACAATATTGACAATCCCAATGCCTACAAAGGCCAGCAGTATATTGTGGTAAATAACAGCCAGGGCGCCGCCGACTATTCCACCGGGCAGCAGGAGGAGCAGCACCTGCAGCATGAGAAACAATGGATATAAGGCCTTTTGGTCGATGGCACTGGGGAAAAGGATGCGTGATAAATAGTTGGAACACAGGTTTAAAATATAAAAACTAATACCAAAGACAATCATGATGGCAATTACATATACTGGAGCCTTGAGCATGATACCCAGGGGGATATTCAGTGCCGCAATGTTTACCGTCATCCGCAGTACATCGGTCAGGTTGCTGCAGATTATCTTCAGTAAATTGGAACCGGGAATCAGGTAAATATACGGTTTGGTCAGTTCACTCTGGCCGGAATTAGACGCAGAAAAAATAAACAGCAGGTACGCAATGACACCGTTTGCCACGTAAAGGGGAGTTATACCACCGTTGTGTCCGGCACTGAAGTAGCCAATGATTAACCCGGCCAGCAAAAAGATAAGTGTCCTAAACCCCAGGTATGGATGCAGGTCGCTGCGGCTGGCCTCAATCTTGCTGCGCCACAAAAAAGTCCAGGGTCCGGTTCCCGCTTTTTTTACAATAACATTTTTATTCTTCAGAAAAGGAAGTGACATGGGCTGAGACTTTTCCATTCCTTTTTTTCGCCGTCTATGCAGACTTCTCTTTTCGGTAGCTTTCAGGGTATCTTCGTAATAATCATCAGCCGTGTAATATGAAAGGGCAATACAGCAAATCAGAAACAGAATTTGAAGCACCAGCGCAGCTGCACTAAAAGTGCTGTAACCCGTTACGGCTGTCATAAATACGACCTTACTCCAGCCAATCACAGGCAAATAATTGATAAAGGGAGCGTTTAAGCCCTGTAGCACTCCTTGCAGTAAATCCTCGGCAGTGAAAACACGAATTCCCAGATAAGCAATAAAGATAAAGCTTAAAAACAGAATTCCTTGCTGCAGCCACGATTGAATACGATATTTGCTGCCGATTGCAAAAATCAAAAAGTTTAATGGTTTAATGGATAAAACCATGCCAATATAGCCAAGGTAGAGAAAAGGGAGATGATCCGGATTGATCTTGGCTAGGTTTGTAATCGTAGGCATCAAAGCCAAAATAACAATACCGTAAAGGAAAAAATTCACCAGACTCTGTTTTGTCATGCTATAAAGCAGAATCTTTTTGGGTGAAACAGGTGACGGAAACAACAGATGTACATCCCCCATGGAAAAAAAGGTGGAAGATTCTGTTGTGCCGCGGTACAGAAAGTATAAAATAAAAACCGCGCTGAATCCAACAAATGCCGCCCCCAGTATTTGTTCGCTAAACTGCATCGGTATGGGCATCGGTTCCCGTTGTTTCAGCAGCACATTGAAGAGAAGAGAGCCTAGCCAAAATAAATAGAAGAAATAAATGATTAGCCGCTTGGGGTTGTGCTTAATCTCTACAAAGTGGTTTTTGATTATCCAGCCGTCCCTTTTAATCAGGAGTTTGAAATCATTCATCCTTCGTCACCTCTAAGAACAGATCCTCCAGGGATACGCTTTCACTGTTTCCCAGTTGCAGCTTCATCTCCTCCATAGTCCTATCCACGATGATCTTACCGTTTTTCATTACCAACACGCGCTGACAGAGGTTTTCAATGCTATCCAGTAAATGTGTACTGACCAAAACAGTTTTCTGCTGTTCACTCAGTTCCCGAAAAATCAATTTGGTTTCCCTGATTGACTTGGGGTCAAGCCCGATCATCGGTTCATCAAATAAGTAAAGGTCTGGTTCAGGCAGCAGGCCGCAGCAAATAGAGACCTTTTGCTTCATGCCTTTGGACAGTTCCTTGGCAAGCTTATCTTTCTTATCCCACAGGTCATAACGCTCAATCAGTCGTTCCGCTTTTTCCTCAAAGTCTGTCACGTTGTAGGCGTAACCAATGAACTGCAGGTGCTCCCATACGGTTAGCATATCGTACAACTCGGGCACCTCAGGTATATATGTAAATTTTTTTTTTGCCTCCTGGGTAGTACTGGGATAACCGTCAATATTTATGCTGCCGTCCGTCTTGCGCAACAGACCGGCAATGGTTTTGATGGTAGTGCTTTTACCGGCTCCGTTCGGACCCAAAAGTCCTACAATATCGCCTTGGTTAAGGGTAAAACTAATGTCGTCTACCGCAACAGCACTTTTAAATTTCTTGGTCAAGTGTTCTACTTTTAACATCCGATCACCTCATAACACGTCACTTTAGAAGATGGAATACAATTGAAACATCCTAAGTTTATCACAAATTGAGCGATTAGAGCCATTTTAAGTGTCAGCGACACAATTTTGCAGGCTAAAATGAGTTAAATTTATTGCATAGACGTTATTTTTCATATTTCCAATAGATTACCAACTAGAAGATCTTGAATTAGACAATAATATTTGTTATTATACAACTACCGACTAAAGTAATAAAAATTTAATTTCCTGCTTTGTGCGTTCCTTGTTGATTTTTAAACCACAGTGTGTTTTTGGGAGTTGGATCTTAAATTGCAGATGTCAGGCCGTTGCGGACGGAAGGCAGAAACAATTCAGCTGACACCCACCTGCGAGAAGCGGGTATTAAAAACACCAAGTGGACGGCTAAGCGGGTAGGCAAAGAAAAAAATCCTCAGAGAATAGTCTCTGGGGATTTTCTTTGTGCGACAGGCAGTCGCACCTGTCCCGTTAATAGTACGGGGCAAACTCATGTTATAAAGACAGCGGCTACGATACAGCAGTAAAAACGGGCCGGGAGTCTGGAAGCAGGAGGGTTCTCGGAGGT